>CAZCPV010000257.1:0-3391 GCA_964500765.1 uncultured Draconibacterium sp. | reverse complement strand
AGATTTTAAAGCATTTTCGCATACTTCAACAATTTCTTCTGGTTTTATTGTTTCCGGTTCTCCGGAAGGAACAGTTTTATTATATTTTCGAGTACATTCCCGAAATGCTTCAATAAGTCTTGCCGGATGCGTCGAAAGTGCATCGTCGGTTTCTTCCGTAATTTCAGAATAAAAATCATGCTTATAATCTAAAGGGTCAACAAATTCAAATTCAACAAAAGCACGACCCGTTTCGCTTGAATAGGTTTCGGACTGACTGATTCTGACACTTTTTATATTAACCTTTACGGCTGATTGATTGTCCGAAGTCTTCGGAAAATTTGACAAAAACCAATGTTGCAGGTAATTAAAAACACCGCCTTTAACCGTAATTTTTTTCGTTTTTTTAAAGGCACCTCTCCATAGCTCGCCGATAAATTGTTTGTTTTTTCTTTTATCCGTAACGGAAACAACATAAAATTTGCGATTGGAAAGACGGAAAGTATCTTTCGGAAGCACTATTGTTTTTTGTGAAAAAGACAATAGCGGAATGATAATAAAGCCGATGCTTACAAATAAATGTGTTATGTGTTTCATTTTACTGTTTTACGGATTGTATGACAAAAATAGTTAAAACTTTTTTATTAAAAAAATGCACGAATACGCATGCCGCCGGTATGGATAATTTTATTTCCTTCGGATTTCCTTCCGGAATAATTCAACTCAATTTGAAGCGAATTATTCAATTTTTTATACCACTGCACATTCCATAACATATTTTTTCCGTTTTTTAATCCTTCGAGTATTTCGTATGATACGGCAGAATTTCCCTGCCCGTTAAATTTTATGTTTACAAAATTAAAATTTACCTGAAAACGCCCTTTGTTTACACTTGAAAACAGATATTCTGCTCCTGCCGAATAAGATGTTAAATTTTCTTCGCCTTCGGTATTGTCTTTCTGTTTCAGCACAAATGTGCCCTTTATGTTGCTTTTCTTATCAATTTTATAATTTAAAGAGCTTTCGTTTATCGTATAATTTATCGAATAATTATTGTCGGTAAAAAATTCCGACAGATAGGTTTTTATGCCGGTTTTCAATAGGTTTGTAAAAATAAAATTTCCGGTTTTTTTATTAATTTCCAATGTGTGAAATATATTTGTCCTCGTATCAATTCCGTTAATCAGCAAATTTTTTGTTCCGGAATTAATAAAAGTATAATTAATTTGTGTTTGAAATTTCGGCAAACCGAAAGCAAGCCGGTTTTTCAGTATTTTATTGTTTGAAATTAAAACACTGTCCGGAATAATCGGATTAAAATAATTTGCACGCTCATTAATTTTTCTGTTTAATTTAAAAGTAAGGCGATTCGAAAAAAATGATAATATTTTTTTTATTCCCGTTTCGGAATACCGGAGACGTTTCGGAATAAGGTTAAATACTTCATACACAGATTGATTGTAAACAGTTTTGTAGTCTGATGAAGGCAAGGAAATACGGATGTAATTTGCTTCGTCCGAAAAATTGGCTTTTACAAATTCGTTTAATTCTTTTACCCCGTTATTATTAAAATCTTTCCATGCAAAAATACCTTGTCCGCTTTGAACTTCCAAATACGAAAATTCTTTTACGGCTTCGTTGCCGCTTGTATGCTCTAAAAAACTCGAACTCGAAATAAATCCGTTAAACAATCGAAATGTATAATTAATTCTTCCCGAAAGGGTTTGTTCGCCGGGCGTGTTTGCCGGTAAACTGTCTTTAGTTTGTAATTTTCTGAAATTTACGGTTGTTTTAAATGTTTGATTTTTTAATTTTAAAAATGCGGCACTGAATTTTAAATTATGTGCCGTTGAAGCATAAGAAAGGGAATTTTTATCGGGTAAAAAATCCTCTCTGTTTATATAACTTATTGAAAAAGAGTTGTTTGTGCTGTCCGAGTTTTTAATGTAAGTTTCAAATTCATTAAACCGGTAAGAAGCCGGCACGGCTGCCGTATCCGAAAATCCGTTAAAAAAGTTTTTTTCACCCGAATTTTTTATCCCGATATTGACGAATTTGAATTTCCGTTCAATTTTTCCGTAATATCTTATAAATTCGCTTTGTTTGCCGGTATCTTTTGTTGTCAGGCGATTTGCGTTCAGGTCAACAGAAAATTTCGATTTAGTTATTTTCAAAAAAACCGTATTCTTGTTTCCCGAATAAAATTTATCGCGTAATAACCAATCGGACGATATTCCTGTTTTTCCGATATTTTTGTTGAAAAACAGCAAGTTAACGGATGCAAAATGCTCGTTAAATCGCATTTTTGTCGGAAATAAATTCCAATCTCTTTCAAATTCCGGCGGTTTGTAGGGCTCAAAAGCATCAAAATTTTTGTTTGTGTATTCATAGTTTCCGGATAATTTTAAATATCGGAAAGCGGTGTCTTTTTTCAGAAAATTCTTGTTTCCGCCTGCTTTAAAAGCATATCCGAAATTATCGTTATCGCCGATTTCGGAAAAGGTGTTTATGTCGTTATTCGTCAGTGCACTTTCAACATAATAATTTCCGGTTTTTCCGTAGTTCCCGGCAGCACCTATGCTTATCATTTGTTTTTTTTTCGGACTGATTAAGCGTTTAACCGGTTCATAATCGCCTTGCGGTATGCCGTTTACGGGAGCAACCCATTGATATACTTTGCCGTTTGCACTGTTTTGTATTCGTTTGTAGTTCCCTTTTTGTTCTCCGACAAATGAAAAATTTACTCTGTATTTTGCTGTTATACTGTCTGTTGAATAAACATAAATAGCTTGATATACAGAAGATTGTACGCTTGTATCTGTTTTTCTGTAAAGAACTTCGTTTCGGTTAAAGGTATCGAGCAAAACGGCACTGTTTACAAAAGCATTTTGAATATTATCGCCTGCGGAATGAAACATCAACTTTTGTTCATCGCTTAAATCCTGTCTTAAACTGTGGTTTTTTGCATCTTGTTCCGAAATCATATTCAGAAAAAATCGGGTATTTTTTGTTTTTACGGACGTTGAATTGCCGGCGGTAAAACGTACATAACTCATTTCCGAATATTCAAATTCGGCAATTATCCGACTGTCTTTTGTGATAATTCGCTTTGACGTAAAAGTTAATTCTCCCGAATTATAATTTATAACATAATCATAGTCATTTCCTCTTGTCAGTAAGTTTCCGTCCAAATAAATTTTTTCGCTGCCCGAAAGAATTATGATATACAATTCGCCGTTTTTTCCCGTTAAACGATACGGACCTTGATTGCCTTCCGTGCCCGGAAAAGACATTTTATTATATTTTCCTTTGGAAACGGCAATATTTGTCTGTGTTTTAACGGTATATTTTTTCCCCGTATCAAAGCGGGTCATAAAACTTGCTCCTTTTACTTTTTTCTCAAATTTCATAA
>CAZCPV010000256.1:0-4021 GCA_964500765.1 uncultured Draconibacterium sp. | reverse complement strand
AATTGTTCCTGAAATTTTAATCCGGCAAGTACTCCGTATTTTTCCCTTTCGGGAAAATCTTCCGTTCGTATTTCAACCACCGTACCCGAATTTGCAAATTTTGAATTCCTGCCGGAAGGCGACATCCCGTTTACGACAATTTCTTCGGTTCCGGTAACGGCAGGCACTATAAAACCACCCGGACACATACAAAACGAATACACTCCCCTGCCCTGCACTTGCGACACCAAACTGTATGCAGCTGCCGGCAAATAATCGCTTCGTATTTTACAACTGTATTGTATGCTGTCGATTAACCCCTGCGGATGCTCAACACGTACACCCATGGCAAAGGATTTTTCTTCAAGCAAAATATTTTTTTTATACAACAATTCATAAATATCCCTCGCCGAATGCCCGGTTGCCGAAATTACGGCTTTTCCGAAAACTTTTTCTCCGTTTTGTGTAACAACACCCTTTATTTCATTGTTTTCAATAATAAAATCATCAATTCGTGTGTTAAAATAAATTTCTCCTCCGGCATTTTTTACGGTTTCTCTTATTTTAACAATTATTCCGGGCAATTTATTTGTTCCTATATGCGGATGTGCATCCGAAAGAATATTTTTACTTGCTCCGTGCAGTTGCAGAATATTTAAAATCCGATTTACATCTCCTCTCTTTTTAGAACGTGTGTATAATTTTCCGTCGGAAAAAGTGCCGGCACCGCCTTCTCCGAAACAATAGTTCGATTCGGGATTCACGCTTTTGTTCGTATTTAATGCCTGAATGTCTTTTTTACGTTCTTTTACGTCTTTTCCTCTTTCAAAAATTACCGGTTTAAGTCCTTTTTCAATCAATTTTAATGCGGCGAATAATCCGGCAGGTCCGGCTCCGATAATAATAACTGTCGGTTTATCGGAAACATCTTTTAAGTTCAGTTCAAATCTTTCTTTTACAGGCGGTTCGCCCCACCAAACTTCCAATTGCAGGTTTATTTTTATAAATTTTTTTCGAGCGTCAATTGATTTCCGCAAAATTTTAATTGAAGTTATTTCTTCTTCTTTTAAATGCAGAAATTCAGCAGCATCGTGTTTAAAATATTTTTCTTCCGAAGCTCTTTTCGGTGATAATGAAAGGTTTATAATTTTTTGCATACTATTCTTAAAACGTAAAAACCTCCAAAGTTAATTACAATGAAGGTTTTTTAATAATTTTTTAAGAATATTATTATTCAAAATGAAACGAAAGCATAAAAATTTTAGATTTTAAATATTTCATCGAACGTGTATATTCGGTATTGTCGGCAACGGCAACATTTGTCAATCCGATTCCGAATTTAAGTTCCGGTGAAAATTTAAAATACGGCAAATAGATATCGATGCCGGCACCTATTTCGGCATAAACATCGGGCTGTGCCAGACGTATCATAGGCATTTTATTTTCCGGTATTTTCTTTTTTGCCGCCAAATCCAAGGTAGGGTCAACACCTCCGACAACATAAAATCGGTAATTATTAATTCGTTCTTGTTTGTATTTCAAAAGTAGGGGAAGTTGCAGAAAAGTTGATGAAATTTTCATTACATAGGTATCAAAATATTGCTCTCCGTCTTGATTTTCGGTAAGAACAAGAAAATGTAAATCACGCTGCGTAAACGTTAAATTCATTAACAATCGCAAATCGAAATATTTGCCGAGACGCAAATTTGAAATCGGTCCGAGATGAAATCCGGGCTGTTGGTAATTTTCAATATTATAAACTTGCTTTATTTGTGAAGTATCAAAAAATACGTCCGAATTTCGGATATAAAAATCGGACGTGTTTAATCCGACGGTAAACCCGAAATGTAATCTTTTTTGGTCAAAAAGTCTTAAATTCTGAACTTTCTCTGTTTTTTGAGCAAAAAGTATAATTACGGAAAAAAATAAAACAGATGATAATAATAATTTTTTATTCATTGGTGCTATATCTACGACTATTAAACCGCAAATATCTTAAAAAATTGTGAATAAAGGTAAATTATTTGAAATCGCAAATTGAAAAACCGGTTAACGGTATGTGCAAACAGCTGTTCCGAAAACAGTGTTTTAAATTATCTCGCCTTTACGCATCGCCTCGGAGAGACTATTACATCTCGCCTCAAAGAGACGAATTACGCATCGCCTCAAAGAGACGATTTACATCTCGCCTCGGAGAGACGAGTTACAATTTTTCCAATTCATTTTTCACAAAATTCATTAATTCGGCAATGTATTCTTTACTGAAATTAAATTCTATTCCCGCCGTTTTATAAATTTCGGGTATTGGTTTTGAATAGCCGAGTTTCAGTGCCTTTTCATAATCGTTGAGTGCTTTTTCGGGATTATTTTTAAAATTTCGCCATATCGCAACAGCACCGAGTTGTGCCATACCGTATTCGATATAATAAAAAGGTACTTCAAAAATGTGCATTTGTTTTTGCCACAGTTTTGCAAAATAATTTTCGTAACCCGACCAATCGACAATCGAACTGCCGAATTCTTTGGCAACTTGCTGCCAAATTTCTTTTCGCTCGTCAGCCGTATGGTGCGGTGTAAGGTACAATAAATGCTGAAACTTATCAACCGTTGCTATCCAAGGCAAAACATTTATCACACCTTCGAGATGTGTTCGTTTTGCACGTTTTAAATCGTCTTCATTTTTATAAAACACATCCCAATATTCCGACGAAATAAGTTCCATAGACATAGATGCCAATTCGGCAACTTCCGAAGGAAGTTCTTTAAAATCAACCAGTTCCAATTTGCTGCTTAAAAACGAATGAACGGCATGTCCGCCTTCGTGCATCATGGTTTCCAAATCGCGCTGATTACCCGTTGCGTTCATAAAAATAAAGGGAATATTGCTTTCGTAAAGCGGATAATTATAACCGCCGGGAGCTTTTCCTTTACGCGAATCCAAATCAAGATAAGAATTTTCTTTCATAATTTTAAGATACTCACCGTATTGCGGTCGTACTTTCGTAAAAACTTCAATTGCTTTTTTAATTAATTCATCTCCGTTTTCAAACGGTTTCAATGCCGGTTTTAAATCCGGGTCAACCGAAGTATCATAAGGTTTCAGAAATTTATATCCGAGTTTTTGCTTTCGTCTCTTATCAATTTCATCAACAAGCGGAGCAACTGTTTTTTTAATTGAATTATGAAAAGTAATTACGTCATCAACCGTATAATCAAAACGTTTCAGTGCACTGTGCATATAGTCTCTGAAATTATCAAAACCGGCATTTTCGGCAACTTTTTGTCTTTTTTCGATTAAATCGGAAAGCAACTTATCAAGTTTATCGGCATCTTTTAATCTTCGATTATGAATTAACTCAAAAACCGATTTTCGAACTTCTCTGTCGGTATTTTTTAAAAAATTTCCGGCTTTTTGTAAGGTCATTTCTTCACCTTTATAATTTACGGTCATAGCTCCGGAAATAAGCCCGAACTCTCGTTCTTTTTGTTGCAATTCAGAAAACAGAGGAATATTTTTCTTACGGAAAAGTTCTTTTGAGCGTTTAACCTTTCTTAATGCAATATCGTATTTTTCTTTATCCAAATCGTTTAAAAAGGGGCTTTCAAGCAGTTTCCCGTCAAAAATATCCGAATATTCCGAAACCAAAGGTTCTATTTCTTTTACAAAAAAGTTAAAATCTTTCGCCGATTTTTCATTTTCGGTATCACAAGTCATTTTTATATATCGCCAAGCCATATCTTCTTCAAGAAAAGATTCTGTCTCGCTTTTATCTGCCCACCATTTCTTCAATTCTTCCGCAGAATTAATTTTTCTGTCTTGTAAATCTTTCAAAAAAGGGAGTATATCGTCCGACGATTTTATTTTTAATGTATCGGGTATAAAATTTCTTTTAATTTTCATCGTTTAAAAAATTAAGGTTTTTGAATTCTGATTTTTTTGCAAAGCTAATGAACAAGTCGGAATTTAAAAAAGATTATATTTGCACATTGGCAAAAATTTAAATAAAAAAATGAAGAAAATTATTATTTTACTAGTATTATT
>CAZCPV010000255.1:0-4036 GCA_964500765.1 uncultured Draconibacterium sp. | reverse complement strand
GTGGAAGCATTGAATAAATTAAATGAAATTAAGAAATTTTTGAATTTGTAAGGGGTTATGCTGTTTTACGATAACGCCAAACTGCCAAACTTAAAATCGTAATACCGTATGTTGTCAGATACAATATTTCATTTTTTATTTGTGCAAAGCCCGAACCTTTCAGTAAAATCATTCGTATAACACGCATAAACCAAGCAACGGGATTGATATAATTTAATTTTTGAGCCCAATTCGGCATACTTTCGGCAGGGGTAAAAATTCCGCTCATCATTATAAAAATAAGATAAAAGAAAAACGCAATAAACATAGCTTGTTGTTGGGTTTCGGTAACGGTTGAAATAAACAGACCGAAGCCGAGCATGGCAATTAAATAAATTCCGGCAACAAAAAATAACAAAGTTAAACTCCCTAAAATCGGCAGGTTAAACAGAAATTTTGCTATGGTTAGACCGAATGCCAATTCGAAAAGTGCGATAATTAAAAAAGGTATAAGTTTTCCGGCAATGAAATTAATCTTTCTTATCGGACTGACATTTATTTGTTCAATCGTGCCGATTTCTTTTTCGCGAACTAAATTCATACTCGAAAGAAACATGCTTACAATCGTAATCAGAATAACTAAAATACCTGTTGACATATAAATTTTATAATCTGATTGCGGATTATACCAAAATTGTTTTATAATGTTAATTTGCTTGTAGTCAATCGGTTTTGAAACTAATCCGAGTGAATTTATGATGATATTTTTGTTAAAATTAAAAATAATATTTCTGCAATATCCGCTTGCTACGGCTGCTTTTGTTCCGTTAACGGCATTAAAAAGAAGTTGAATATTTACGGAATTTTCTTTTATCAATTTTTTTTCAAAATCGGCGGGTATATTCATAATAATATCTGCTTTGTCTTTTTTCATCAGCGAATTTGCTTCTTCGGGCGATTGAATAAAACTGACATTAAAAAACGGTGAAGCCGTAAATTTATCGGTAAGTTGACGGGAAAAGTCGGACAAATCACTGTCAATTACCGTCAGATTTATTTCTTTCATTTCAAGATTTGCGGCATAAACCAAAATGACTAATTGAACAACAGGCATCACAAAAATAATAGGAAGCATCATCTTGTTCCTGAATATCTGCAGAAATTCTTTTTGTATGATTGCAAGTATTGTTTTCATTTTCTCTTATGCTTATTTTTTTATTATTGTTAGTTCTTGTTTCTTATTTCCCGTTCTCAATCAACTGCCGACTGCCCACTGCTGACTGCCTACTGCCTTACTGCCGACTGCCGACTGTTTGACTGTTTGACTGTTTGACTGCCGACTGCTTTCTGCCGACTGTTTGATTGCCGACTGCTTTCTGCCGACTGCCCACTGCCGACTGTATTACTCCAACCTTATTTTAAACTTTTTAACACTTAATGCAATAAAAAATAAAGTCATTCCCGCAAGAATTAAAGTTTCTTTCCAAACATAAGAAAAACTTGTTCCTTTTATCATAATATTTTTTAAAATGATGATGAAATATTTCGGAGGTATTAAAGCTGCAAGCCATTGTAAAACTTTCGGCATATTTTCAATCGGGAATATAAATCCGGATAAAAGAATGGTCGGTAACAGTAAGGCAAATAATGACAACATCATAGCCGATTGCTGAGTTTTAGAAATCGTAGATATTAAAATACCGAGCGACAAAGCCAATAATATAAACAGCAAGGTTTCCGCCAACAGCAAACTTAAACTTCCTAAAACGGGCATTCCGAAAACAGTATTTCCTATGCCTATAATTATTAATGAAATAATAAATGAAAGTGCCAAATATGGCGTAACTTTTCCGATTAAAATTTGAATGGGTTTTAAGGGTGAAACGAGTAAAATTTCCATGGTTCCGAGTTCTTTTTCGCGAGCAACCGAAATACTTGTCATCATTGCCGAAATGAGCATTAAAATCATTGCCGCTGTTCCCGGAATAAACATATAAACATCTTTTAATTCTTCGTTGTATATCATTCGTTCATTGATGTTTATACGCATAGGGATAAATGATGTTTTATTTATTCGGTTTAAATAATTTGCAATTATTCCTGAAGTGTAATTTACGATTATATTTGCCGAATTTACATCGGATGCATCTGCAATAAGTTGAATATTTGCCTTGTTTTGTTTTTCGAGTTTTCGGGCAAAATGCGGTTCAAAAATAATGACTTCTCTTATTTTTCCTTCTTTAAAAACTTGCGGTATTTCTTTTTCGGTATGAAGATTTTTTACAATCGTAAAAAAGCCGGATGCCGTAATTTTATTTGTTATTTCAGTGCTAATATTGTCTTTTGACAAATCGAGAACGGCAATTTTTACATTTTTCAGTTCATTTGTAATGACATAACCGAAAAGTAAGATTTGTGCAACAGGAATTCCGAATAAAATTATCATAGTCCGCTTATCCCGTAAAATATGGTAAAATTCCTTCTTTATGAATGATGTGAATTGTTTCATGTTGCTGTATTGTTCCTTCTTATTTGTATTTATTTGCTTTTTTTTCTTTTTTTCAACCCGAATCGACATCCCGCAGTCTCAATAAGTACAAATAACTGCCAACTGCTTACTGCCGACTGCCAACTGCTTACTGTCGACTGCCGACTGCCGACTGAAAGACTGCCGACTGAAAGACTGCCTATCTGTATTTCTCCGTATTATTCATCATATAACCTAATAACTTTCCTGCTTCTTCGGATTTTGATGTTAAATCATCGTATTTTTCTCTTTTAATATATTTGCAAGACAGTGAGAAATCAAGCCATACCTGTGTTTCTGTATTTTCGGCATCACTGTCGCTTAACTTACTTATAAAGTGTTTCGGGTATTTTCTTTTTCTGTATGCTTCACCGATATTTGCACAAACCGAACGTGACGATCTTCTGATTTGATCAGTCAGCGAATATTTTTCTTCTTTCGGAAATGTTTTTGTCATTTCAAAAATCTCCAGAGCTAATTTAAAAGCAATTTGATAAACTTTCAAATCCCTAAATCCCATAATATTATATTTTAACGTGCATAATTATTCTGTCTGTTTGGTATGGCTCCCGACTGTAAGACTGCCGACTGCCCACTGTATGACTGCCCACTGCCCACTGTATGACTGCCTACTGCCCACTGCCTACTCTCAACGAGCAATTTTCAAAAATACGTCATCCATATTTTTAACCTTATATTTTTGCGTTAATTCCGAAGGTGTCCCGATAGCTTCTATTTTACCCGTTTCCATAATTGAAACACGGTCGCAGTATTCGGCTTCGTCCATGTAATGTGTTGTTACAAAAACAGTTATACCTTTTTCTGCTGTTTCGTATATTAAGTCCCAAAACTGTCGCCTTGTAATCGGGTCAACACCTCCCGTAGGTTCATCCAAAAATACAATTTTCGGATTATGAAAAACTGCCGTTGAAAAAGCTAATTTTTGTTTCCAGCCGAGCGGTATATCTTTTATTCGTTTGTTTAAGGCGTGTTTAAAATTTAATTTTTCTAATAATTCTTCGGTTTTTTGTTTTATTTCAGTTTTTGATAATCCGTAAATTTGAGCATAAAAACGGATATTTTCTTTTACGGTCAAATCTTCATACAGTGAAAAACGTTGGCTCATGTAACCGATATTTTTTTTAATCTTTTCGGTGTCTTTATAAATGTCATATCCTGCAATTTTAACTTCTCCGGAAGTGGGTAATAACAATCCGCAAAAAATTTTTATTGCTGTTGTTTTTCCGGCACCGTTAGCCCCTAAAAAACCGAATATTTCTCCTTGTTTAACGTCAAAAGTCAAATTATCATCAGCTGTAAAATTGCCGAATTTCTTTGTAAGATTTCTGACAGATATTATCGGTGTGTCCTGCATTTTTTTATTTAAAATAATTTATCTTTTCTGTTGTCAACTGTCAACTGTCAACTGCCGACTGCTGACTGCCTACCGCCGACTGCCTACTGCTTTACGTTCTGTTCCGTCATCAATTCAATAAAACAATCTTCAATACTCGGCTTTATCAGTTTTAT
>CAZCPV010000254.1:0-4067 GCA_964500765.1 uncultured Draconibacterium sp. | reverse complement strand
AGAAGGAAAAGCCGGGGCAAAGATGCAAATGATTGCAGACAGAGCCGGTATAAATAAATCTTTATTGCATTATTATTACAGAAGTAAAGATAAATTATTTGCATCCGTTTTCAAATTTGCATTCGGAAAAATGGCATCAAAAATTTTCGAAATTTTCAAAAGTGATGATGAATTTTTTTTACAAATAGAAAAATTTATTGAAAATTACCTGTCAATTTTAATAAAAAATCCGTTTATCCCGATGTTTATTCTCGGAGAATTAAATAAAAAACACAACAATATTGCCGCAGAATTAATCTTAAAATCCGGAGTAAATATTGATTTTTTTGAAGAATTGGTTCAAAAAGAAATAAAAAAAGGAACGATTAAAGAAATAAATGCAAAAAATCTGATTATCAATATTTTGGCATTATGTATATTTCCGGTTATTGCAAAACCTTTAATACAACCGATTATTTTCGATAATGATAAAAATGCCTATAACGATTATTTAAAAAACAGAAAAAATGAGATTACGGAAATTATTATTAATATGATAAAAAAATAATCTGACAATTAACAATCATCACTTTATGAAACAATTAGAAATATGAAAATTTCAACAAAAAAATCGGTTATGAGAATAAAAATCGGATTTACGGCAATATTTATTATGTTTACTTTTCAAATTTTCGGACAGTCTCCTCCTGACAGTTTATCAATAGACAGTTGTATTATTTATGCCGAAAATAATTTTCCCGTTTTAAAAAACAATATTTTGAACGATAAAATTTCCTCTTTACAAAATAAAAATTACACTTCAAATTTTTATCCTCATATAGATTTTGAGGCAAAAGCAAGTTATCAATCTCAAACCATTGATATTGCCATTGACACACAAGGATTACCGCCGGGTGCTGCATTTACTTTTCCGACACCGCCGCTTGACCAATATGCTCTTACCTTAAATTTGACTCAAAACATATACGACGGAGGGATTACAAAACATTTAAAACAAATTGATAATCAGAAACTTAAATTAAACAATCTGAATAACACTCTTTCTTTTTATCAAATAAAGAAACAAATTAATGAAATATATTTCGGCATATTAATTCTGCAAAAAACAAAAGAACAAATAATACAGTCAGAAAAAGAACTTGAAAGTCGCAAAAAAGCTTTGCTGTCTTCTGTAAAAAACGGACTTCTTACACAAGACAATTTAGATTTATTATCTGCAAATATTCTTATATTAAAGCAAAAATTTATTGAGATACAAGAAAATATTAACGGATTATACCGTACATTATCCGTATTAACAGGGAAAAAATTCATTGAACATACAAAATTTAAAATTCCGCATGATATTAAAATAACAAATAATAACAATCGTCCGGAAATAAAGATATTAAATACGAAAAACGAATTATCCGAAACAAATATTAACTTACTGAAAAGCAAACGGCTTCCGAAAATAGGGGCATTTGCAATCGGCGGATACGGTAATCCGGGATTAACGCTTATAAAAGACGAATGGAGTCCGTATTTTATTGTAGGAGCAAAATTGCAATGGACTGTTTGGGATTGGAATTATGTATCAAGAGAAAAACAAATTTTGAAGTTAAAAGAAGCAAGCATTGAAAATCAAAAAACAAGATTTAACCAATCTGTTAATATTCAAACAAATAAATTAAATTCAGAAATAAAAAAATATACAGAATTAATTAATTATGACTTGAAGATTATTGAATTACATAAAAAAATATGTAAAGAAACTGCACGAAAATTACAAAACGGAACCGTAAATTCTGCAGATTATATTTCGACTCTAAACGCAAAAGAGCAAGCAAATATTCAATACGAAATTCATAAATTAAAATTACTGAAATGCAAATATGATTACCTGATTGCTACGGGAAATTTTTGACATACGCCGGCAAACAGTTCAGCAACAGCAGTAAACAATCGGAGAATAAATGAAAATTACTTTACTAAAACAGATAAATATGAAACCGATAATAAAAATGAATAAACTTTTTTTAATTTTAATAATCAGTTCGGTTATTTTAAATTCGTGTAACAATAACAACGGCAAAGCCGATGCATACGGCAATTTTGAAGCAAAAGAAATCATTGTTTCAGCCGAAACTGCAGGAAAAATTTTGAAATTCCCGATTGAAGAAGGGCAAAAACTTTCTGAAAACACACTTGTTTGCCTTATTGATACAAGCGATTTATTTCTGAAAAAGAAAGTTATAAAAGCTCAAAAAGATGCACTTGCATCAAAATATTCAGGTATTATCGCACAAATAAATGTTTCGGAAGAACAAAAAAAAGTACTTGAAATTGAAAAAAACAGAATAACTAATTTATTGAAAGACAGTGCAGCCACTCAACAGCAAGCCGATAATATTAACGGAAAAATAAGCGTTCTGAGCAAGCAAATCAAACAGATTAAAACACAAAATAAAAATTTATTCGAACAGTTAAAAGTTTTTGATATTCAAAAAGAAACTATCGACAATCAAATTCGAAAATCAAAAATTATTAATCCCGTAAACGGAACCGTTTTAACAAAATACGCCGAAGAAAATGAACTTGCAATGCCCGGAAAACCGCTTTACAAAATTGCGGATTTAACAGAAATGAAATTAAGAGCATACATCAGCGAACAACAATTAAGCAGTATTAAAACAGGACAAAAAGTGAAAGTTTATATTGATGAAGACAATGATGACATGAAAGAATACGAAGGAATTATATCACAAATATCAAGCGAAGCCGAATTTACGCCGAAAATAATTCAAACAAAAGAAGAACGTGTAAATTTGGTTTATGCAATAATTATAAGGGTGAAAAATGACGGTAAAATAAAAATCGGAATGCCGGGGGAAGTTGTGTTTCGGCAGGCAGTAGGCAATAGGCAGTAGGCAGTAAGCAGTAGACAGTAGGCAGTTTCTTAACAGGCAATACTTAATTCAATCTCAAACAATTAATGGTAAATTATTCCGTAAAAATATCAAATATCTCTAAAAGTTACGAAAAGATAAAAGCCGTTGAGGATATTTCTTTTACCGTTAAAAAAGGCGAAATATTCGGATTAATAGGTGCCGACGGTGCCGGAAAAACAACCTTAATTCGCATACTTACAACTCTGCTTCTTCCGGATACCGGTTTTGCGACTGTTGAAGGTCTTGATGCAGTAAAGGATTTTAAAAAAGTCCGAAAAATTATCGGTTATATGCCGGGCAAATTTTCTCTTTATCAGGATTTAAGTGTTGAAGAAAACTTGTCTTTTTTCGCATCGGTATTCGGAACAACCATCAATGAAAACTATGATTTAATAAAAGAAATTTATTCGCATATAGAACCTTTCAAAAATCGAAAAGCCGGTGATTTATCCGGCGGAATGAAACAAAAACTGGCACTTTCCTGTGCCTTAATTCATAAGCCGAAAATATTATTTTTGGATGAGCCGACAACCGGTGTAGATGCCGTTTCGAGAAAAGAATTTTGGGAAATGCTGAAATCTTTACAGAAAAAAGGAATTACAATTTTGGTTTCGACACCCTATATGGACGAAGCCGTATTATGCAACCGAATTGCACTGATGCAAAACGGAAAATTTATGACTGTTGATACACCCGAAAATATTTCGCTTGCATATAAAAATTCAATATTTTCCGTAAAAACCGATAACAGGAAAAAACTGATTAAGGATTTAAGAGCATACGAAAACACACATTCAGTCAATATCTTCGGACAAGTTATTCATTATACCGATAAATCGAAAAATCCGAACACCGAATATTTAAAAAATTACCTGAAACAAAAAAAACATTTGAATATTGAAATAAAACTGATAAAACCGAATATTGAAGATTGTTTTATTGAATTGATGACGAAACAGAGCGTAAAGCAGTAGGCAGTAGGCAGAAAGCAGTAGGCAGAAAGCAGTAGGCAGTAGGCAGTAGGCAGTAGGCAGTAGGCAGTAGGCAGTAGGCGGTAGGCAGTCGGCAGAAAGCAGTCGGCAGTAGGCAGTTGACAACAGAAAAGATAAATTATTTTAAATAAAAAAATGCAGGACA
>CAZCPV010000253.1:0-4067 GCA_964500765.1 uncultured Draconibacterium sp. | reverse complement strand
AAAAATTTTATCAAACATACATATTTCCTTTTTTATATTTAAAAAAATAAGGTCATCAAAAGGTCATCAAGTATAATTTTTCATAAAAAGAAAGCACAAAAACATTATCTCACATTTTTTTATACTTTTGCACTTTATTTGAAAAAAATGAACACAACCAAAAACAAACGCAAACTTCGGTTATCAATTATTGATGACCATTCTTTGGAAGAAGTAAAAGCATTACGCTTATCACGTCCTCTTATTTTTTCCGTAATCGGCGGAAGTATTCTGATTATAGGGGTTTTAATTTTCTTACTCTTGGCATATACGCCGTTAAACAATCTTATTCCGCAAAAAACAACTTCCGCATTAAAAAATAAAGCAATTAAAAATTCTTTATTAATCGATTCGCTCGAAGCAGAAATTCTGCAATACGACAGTTATCTTAATAATATAAAAAATATATTTCAGGGAAACCCGCCTTCGGACACTTTTCAAGTTAATAAGATTTATCAAGACACGGTTGTAAACATAAGTAAATCAGAATTTAACAGCTCAAAATTAGATTCCCTCATTCGTGCACAATTAGAAGAAGACGAAACCGGAACCATCAATCCGCAAAACAAACAAATTAAAGAAACCATAAAAAATATTCATTTTTTTGTACCGCTTAAAGGAATTGTTTCAAATGAATTTAACCCGAAAAAATCCCATTACGGTATTGATATTGTACCCGGCAACGACGAAACCATTTCGGCAACTTTATCGGGCACGGTAATATTGGCAACATGGAGCGTTGAAACCGGCTATATCATAGGCATTCAGCATAATTTTAATTTTGTGTCGTTTTACAAACACAATTCCGTATTGCTGAAAAAAGTAGGAGACAGAGTTAAATCCGGCGAATCGATTGCGGTTGTCGGCAATTCCGGAGAGAATACTACGGGACCTCACCTTCATTTTGAACTTTGGCACAACGGCACACCCGTTAACCCGAGAGATTACATTACATTTTAACATGATTATGAAAAAAATTGCAATTCTCGGTTCAACCGGATCCATCGGCACACAAGCCCTTGAAGTTATTGAAAGTAATCCGGAACATTTTAAAGCAGAAATTCTTACGGCGGGAAATAATGCCGACTTACTTATAAAACAGGCAATAAAATTTCTGCCCGATACCGTTGTAATTGCAAATGAAGATTTGTATAAGAAAGTCAATAATGCACTTGCCCCCTACCCGATAAAAGTTTTTGCCGGCAGTAAATCCATAGAACAAATTGTTGAATCTTCTTCAATAGATTTGGTGCTTACGGCATTGGTGGGTTTTTCCGGTCTTTTGCCCACGGTAAATGCAATAAAATCCAAAAAAGACATTGCACTCGCCAACAAAGAAACCCTGGTTGTTGCCGGAGAACTTATTTCCGAACTTATTAAAGAACATCAAGTTAATATTTTTCCCGTTGATTCCGAACATTCGGCAATTTTCCAAAGTTTAGCCGGTGAATTTCATAACGAAATTGAAAAAATTTATTTAACGGCTTCGGGCGGACCTTTCAGAAAATATTCACAAACTGAACTTAAAAAAGTTACCAAAGCACAAGCTCTGAAACATCCGAATTGGGATATGGGTGCAAAAATAACCATCGACTCGGCAACTATGATGAACAAAGGATTTGAAGCTATTGAAGCAAAATGGTTGTTCGATTTGAAACCCGAACAAATTGACATCATTATTCATCCGCAGTCCATTATTCATTCACTCGTGCAATTTACCGACGGCTCCGTAAAAGCACAAATGGGATTGCCCGATATGAAACTTCCCATACAATACGCCTTTACTTATCCGAACAGAATAAAAACAAATTTTCGGCGTTTCAATTTCTCGGATTATCCGGAATTAACTTTTGAAAAACCGGATACCGAAAAATTTAAAACAATAGAAATTGCATACGAAGCCATGAAAAAAGGCGGGAATATACCCTGTGCCCTGAATGCCGCAAACGAAATTGTCGTCGATGCTTTTTTAAAAGATAAAATAAAATTTACGGAAATTTCTGAAATTATTGAAAAAACCGTTAATAAAATTAATTTTGCAAACCGGTCGGATATTGAGACCTATTTAAATACGGATAAAGAAGCAAGAACTATTGCAAAAGAACTAATCAAATAAGAAAAAATGGAAATTTTTATAAAAATCGTACAATTACTGCTCAGCTTATCAATTCTTGTTATTTTACATGAATTCGGTCATTTCAGCTTTGCCAAACTTTTTAAAACCCGTGTCGAAAAATTTTATCTTTTTTTCAATCCGTGGTTTCAAATTTATAAGAAAAAAATAGGCGAAACAGAATACGGAATCGGTTGGCTGCCGCTCGGCGGCTATGTCAAAATTTCCGGAATGATTGACGAATCGATGGACAAGGAGCAAATGAAAAAACCGCCGCAACCGTGGGAATTTCGTTCAAAAAAACCCTGGCAAAGATTACTGATTATGCTCGGCGGCGTACTGATGAACTTTATCCTTGCCGGAATTATTTATATCGGAATTTTATATGCCTGGGGCGAAGATTACCTGCCTTCCGAAAACGTAAGCTACGGAATAAGCGTTGATTCGGCAGCATACAAAATCGGTTTCAGAAACGGGGATAAAATATTGTCGGTTAATAATCAAACATTTGAACGTTTTAACGAACTAAAAAAAGAAATGGTTCTTAATACAAACAAAACGGTTCAAGTACTTCGAAACGGTGAAAAAAAACAGATTGTTATAGACGATAAATCAACCCTAAAAGCAAGTAAAAAAGATTTTATTCAACCGCGTTTTGAATTTGTAATTGCCGGTTTTTCGCCCCGTTCAAATGCAAAAAAAGCCGGACTTCAAAAAGAAGATAAACTTATAGGCGTAAACGACAGTTCGTTACAATTCTTCGACCAATATGTTCATTATTTCAAAGCACACAAAAATACAATTGCAAACCTGAAAATTGACAGAAAAGGAAACATTATTACACTTCCCGTTCAGGTTGACAGCAGCGGCATAATAGGTGTAGCTGCCGAGCCCTTTGCAGGTTTGAAATTTAAACATGTCAATTATTCTTTTTTTGCTTCAATTCCCGCAGGCATAACAAAAGGTATCGACTTAACCAAAGATTATTTACGCTCTTTTAAGCTCATTTTTAATCCGGAAACAAAAGCATATAAATCCGTGGGAAGTTTCATTACCATCGGCAATATGTTTCCCGGTGTATGGGATTGGCAGGCATTTTGGGCAATGACGGCTTTTCTGTCCATCATCCTTGCAGTTGTTAATGTACTGCCTATTCCTGCATTAGACGGCGGACATGTTGTTTTTGTTTTGTATGAAATGATAACGCGCAGAAAACCAAGCGATAAATTTATGGAATACGCCCAAATTACGGGTTTTGTTATCTTGTTGGGAATTATGGTTCTGGCATTAAAAAATGACATTGTTAACTTTTTATTTTAAAAATTACGTATATTTGCATAAATCTTAAAAATTAAAAATTATGACATTATTTATTATAGCAGGAATAATCGGACCTTGGCAAATTGTTCTTATTGTAATTATCGTATTACTTCTTTTCGGAGGTAAAAAAATTCCCGAACTAATGAGAGGACTCGGGCAAGGTATGAAAGAATTTAAAAATGCCACAAAAGACGAAAAAAAAGAAGAAGAAATTAACAGTACAAAAGACGAAAAAACATCCGAAAAATAATCTTTTCACTATTTAAAGTAATTTACAGCCGAGAAAATCACTCGGCTTTTTTAACTTAAAATCCGCAAGTCACGATGTAAACAACTTAACAAACAGATAAGTTATAACAATTACACATCACTATTAATTAACAAGCTACACCGTGACTGTCAATTATTTAGTGGCAGTCATGAGAAATTAAAGTTTAATGTTTTTTATAAACAAAAAAATAAAACAGTACTTTTAAGAGTTTAGAGACTAATTAACTTTTAAAAAATCGGCATGAACAAATTTATCCTGTATTTTATCGCTTTCGCAAGCATTTTTTCATCTTGTGCAACAGATTCCGAACCATACGTACCGGCA
>CAZCPV010000252.1:0-4078 GCA_964500765.1 uncultured Draconibacterium sp. | reverse complement strand
CGGTTATTGAATATTTTTTATTGTTTATCGTATATTTCGGGGGCATTTCGGGTATTTTGTGAAACTTTGTTATTCGGTGTTTTTTGTTCGGTATTCAAAATTATTTTGTATCGGTACAAAAATAATAAAAATAAGTGTAAAAAAAGATTTCTTGTTTTCTTACTTTACACATTTTAAAATTTGATTATTGTACCGTCATTCCTTGAAAGTAATATTTATTATTATTTTTTATTAAAGTAAAAATTAAACTGTATCTTCCTTCCGGTGCTTTAGGTGATTTAACAGTATAAACAATTTTTATTAAGTTTCCGTCAATTTCATATGTCGAATATTTTTGTTTGCTTAATGATTTTAGATGCATTATCTTATCTATATGATTTTTAAATATAAATCCGGCATCAAAATAATTTATTTCGTTATTTGTGTCTATATTACAATCAAAACAAGATACGGTATCAAGGGAGTTGTTGATAAGGAAATCAGTATCTTTTGATTCCATTGCTTTTGCAAATTTGAGCCATATACTGTCCGCTTTTGTTAATTTTTGCTCATTATTTTGAGTATTACACGAAATAAATACAATTAAAGAAATTAAAATATTTATGAGGATATAATAAATTTTCATATTGAATACTTTTTTTGAATTTGTTTTTATTTTATTTCCCAAAACCACACAGATTTTAATTTTCTCAAATCAGACATATTAAAATAATTCTCTGATGTTTCCGGAACCCGCAGTCGCAGTATGCGGTTTTCAATTCTTTGAGCATTTTTTCGGTTTTATTTCCGATTTGTAAAGGTATTTATTTTTTTCTTTGGCAGCAAAAAGGTTTTTTTATTCCTTTGCCGGTAAATGAAAGAATTTTTAACACTTCCGATTTTTGATATTATAAAAAACATTGCCGAAAAAGAAAATTTGCAGGTTTATGTTATCGGCGGGTATGTACGCGATTTAATTATGAAACGCCCGTCAAAAGATATTGATATAGCGGTTGTCGGAAGCGGTATAAAACTTGCCGAAACCGTTGCCCTGCAGCTTCCGGGCAAACCGAAAGTAACGGTTTTTAAACGCTTCGGTACGGCAATGTTTAAACATAACGGTTTTGAATATGAATTTGTAGGTGCCCGAAAAGAATCCTACGCTAAAGATTCGCGAAAACCCGCCGTAGAAGAGGGTACGCTTGAGGATGACCAAAATCGCAGAGACCTTACAATCAATGCTTTGGCAATAAGTTTGCACCCGAGCAGTTTCGGAAAATTGCTCGACCCTTTCAACGGGTTGCAGGATATCGAAAATAAACTTATTCGTACGCCGCTCGCTCCCGATATTACCTTCTCGGACGACCCGTTGCGAATGATGCGTGCCGTTCGATTTGCCTGCCGATTAAATTTTGACATTCATCCGGAAACCTTTCAGGCATTAAAAAAAAATAAAGACCGAATTAATATTATTTCGAAAGAACGTATCAGCGATGAACTGAATAAAATAATTCTTTCGGAAAAACCTTCTCGCGGATTTATAATTCTTGACAAAGTCGGCTTGCTCGAACTTATTTTTCCCGAATTTACGGCTCTTAAAGGTGTTGAAACCATCGACGGTTTAAGCCACAAAGATAATTTTTTACATACCTTGCAGGTACTTGATAATATTTCCGGGCAAACCGATAATTTGTGGCTTCGTTGGGCGGCAATACTTCACGATATAGGAAAACCGGCAACCAAACGTTTTACAAAAGACGGTTGGACATTTCATTCGCATGAATTTGTCGGGAAAAAAATGATACCCGAAATATTTCGAAAAATGCGGCTTCCGATGAACGAAAAAATGGCTTACGTACAAAAATTGGTGTTGCTGCATCTTCGCCCTATTGCTTTGGTAAAAAAGGAAGTTACCGATTCTGCCGTAAGGCGATTGCTTTTTGAAGCCGGAAATGATATTGACGATTTAATGACTTTGGCGGAAGCCGATATAACCTCGAAAAACGAACGTAAGGTTAAATTTTTTCTGCAAAACTTAAAAACAGTAAGGCAAAAACTCACCGAAGTAGAAGAAAAAGATAAAATACGCAATTGGCAACCGCCGATTACAGGCGAAATTATAATGAAAACGTTTGATTTAAAACCATCAAAACAAATCGGAATTATAAAAGATGCAATAAGAGAAGCCATTCTCGACGGAATAATACCGAACGAATATGAAGCGGCATATAAATTTATGCTCGATTTTGTAAAGAGGGAAAAAATAGTGTAAAAATTTGACAGAATCAACATAGAATGCAGTATAAAAAGATAAATTTTGTATTTGCAGTTTTAAACCCGCTGGGTCTTTTTATACCATTATATAACTTTTAACTTTATAAACTTTCAACTTTTAACTATTTTAAACACATGAAAAAAATATTTTTTATTCTGCTGCTGACAGTCGTAATGCAAAAAGCATTCTCACAAGAACAATCTGTTTACGGAAATCAAACCGCCGTGAATGTACTATACGGAACTTTAGGATTTCAGCCGGGTGAATTCTTTTTCCCTTTAACTTTAAATTTTGAACGAACCGTTTATGATGTTGATTTTGTAAAATTTAATATCAGAGCAGGTTTCGGGTTTTGGATTGATTGGACAGAAAAAGGTATTGATATTCCGGTTTCCGGGCAAGTTGTATTTTTTAAAAAATCGCTGCATCCCGAAATCGGTATCGGTGCAAAATATATTTACGATTTCGGCAACAATATGACCGGATTAAGTCATCTGCTTAATATTGCCTGCCGGTATCAAAAAACCGACGGAGATTTTATGTTTAAAATCGGAATTGAAAAAGACACGTATGTTTTTTATCCGTTTTTCAGTGCGGGCTATGCTTTTTAACATTTATTATGATATGTTAAAAAAATGTATTATATTTACACACTATTTTTTACAAACTTTATTAAAATTATAATTATTATGAAAAAATTATCAGGAATCGGAATTGTATTATTATTTGCTCTTTTTTTCAGTGCTTGCGGCGGAAGCAGCGATAATCCTCAAGATGTTGCCAAAGATTTTTTAAATGCTTTAAACGATAAAGATTACAGCAAAGCAAAAGATCTCGGAACGGAAAATACGGCAATGATGATAGGTATGATTGAAAGTATGGCTAAAATGGCTCCGGACAGTTTAAAAAATGATGAAGATAAAGCTGATATGGATGCAATTAAATGGGGAGATACAAAAATTGACGGTGATAACGCAACTTGCTTTTATTCAACACCCGACAAAAAAGACCAAAAACTTGATTTGAAAAAAGTTGACGGCAAATGGAAAGTTGACATGAAAAAAGACATGTAGTTTATTTTCATTTTACTACATTTACAGCCGGATTTTATCCGGCTTTTTTTATTATGCTGAAAAAATTTTTTAAATATACTTTTTTTATTCTTTTCCTGCTTATTGCCGGATTTTGGATTTTTCGAACCGTTTACAATAAAATTGAACAAAAAAAGGAAAAACAGATAAGCTATATTTTACCCGATTCCGAAAAAAATTTAATTCACAACGGCGATATTATTTTGCGTTACGGACACGGATTGGTTTCGGATTATATCGTCAACACATTTGATGAGCCGTATCCGATTTCGCATTGCGGCATTATCCGAAAAAAAAACGGGAAATTAGACGTTATACATTCCGAGTCAAGTTCTTTTTTGTCAAAAGAAGGCATTCAGGTTCAGGATTTTGACGGTTTTACCGATGCCGGGCACAAAAATTCGATTATAATTGTAAGATATAAGCATTGCAATCCGAAAGAATATAAAAAAATTACGGATTTTGCTCAATATTATCTGGACAAAAAAATCCCTTTCGATTACGCTTTTAATCCCGATGATACTGCAACAATGTTCTGTTCCGAAATTATTTGGCACGTTTTTAAAGATGCTTTCGACAAAGATATTTTTTTGAACGAAAAAAATGAAACCGATTTTAATCAGTTTAAAAATTTTTATGATACGGCACAATTTGATATAATTATAAACGATCAATTAAAAGGTGTTGATTTTTAAACATTATTTGCCGCAATAATCAAACTAATCTATATCCT
>CAZCPV010000251.1:0-4082 GCA_964500765.1 uncultured Draconibacterium sp. | reverse complement strand
GAGATATAAAAGGACTGTATGCAAAGGCACGCAGCGGCGAATTAAAAAATTTTACGGGCATCAGCTCGCCTTTTGAAACGCCGGAACATCCTGATATTACAGTAAATACAGCAGAACTGTCGCTGGAAGAATCAACACAAAAAATTCTTGACTTTCTGTTAAAAGAAATTACATATTAATTTTACTCCGATGAGCAATTTATCAAATAAAAATATTCTCGTAACCGGTGCCGACGGTTTTATCGGTTCACATCTAACGGAACAGCTTCTTGAAAAGAGATATAAAGTAAAAGCACTTTCACAATACAATTCGTTCAATAATTGGGGATGGTTGGAAGATATTCCTCGAAACAATAAATTGGAAGTTATTTCCGGTGATGTAAGAGACTCGCATTTCTGCAAAGAAATTACAAAAAATGTTGATATTATTTTTCATCTTGCCGCTCTTATTGCAATTCCTTATTCTTATGCAGCACCGGACAGTTATGTGGACACGAACATAAAGGGAACACTAAATATTTGTCAAGCGGCAAAAGAAAACGGAAACATTCGATTAATACACACCTCAACATCAGAGGTTTACGGCACGGCACAGTATGTCCCTATTGATGAAAAACATCCCAAACAAGCACAATCCCCCTATTCTGCAAGTAAAATCGGAGCAGATGCTATGGCAATGAGTTTTTATAATGCTTTCGGTTTACCGATTACAATTGCCAGACCCTTCAACACATACGGACCGCGACAATCTGCACGTGCAATTATTCCTACAATTATTTCACAAATTGTTGCCGGGAAAAAACAAATTAAACTCGGGGATTTAAGCCCTACACGTGATTTTAATTTTGTGAAAGACACCTGTAACGGTTTTATTGCTTTGGCAGAAAATGACAATACAATCGGAAAAGAAGTAAATATAGCTTCAAATTTTGAAATTTCAATGAAAGACACATTGGAATTAATCAAAAATATAATGAAATCCGATGTTAATTTTATTTCCGACAAGCAAAGAATAAGACCTGAAAATTCAGAAGTTTTCCGACTTTTGGGCGATAACACGCTGATAAAATCTCTTACCGGCTTTTCTCCTGAATATTCAATAGAAAAAGGTTTAAAAGAAACGATAAAATGGTTTACAAAGCCCGAAAATTTGAAAAAATACAAACCCGACATTTACAATTTGTGAAAAATTTGTCCGAGAATCCGAATAATGCTGTTAAATTTTTTATTAAAAAACAGAGAAAATCGCAATAATTTTCTTAAATTTACAAACGAAAACGGCGTAATGACTCGCCCTGTTTGGGAACTGATGAACCGTTTGAAGATGTTTAAAAATTGTCAAGTTGAAAATATTGAAAATGCAGAATGGATAGCCGACAGAGTTGTAAATATTCCGAGCAGTGTAATTTTATAATGACAAAAAAAGAACTTTTATATATTATCTCACAAAAGATATTGAAAAATACGGGAGCGGGTATCGACGTGTAAGAGAGCAAATTGCAAAATACCCGACGATGTATTTTAATTTTGAAGAAAATTCAGGCGGCTACCTTGTTTCTATCGGATACAAGAAACAAAAAACTTCAATTACCGATAATGTCACCGATAATGTCACCGATAACGAAAGGGAAATTAAAGTTATAGAATTAATAAAACTTAATAATAAAATTTCAACAGCAGAAATATCAAAATTACTTAAAGTTACCAAAAGAACAATACTTAGAGATATTGAAAAATTAAAAAAACAAAATATATTAAAACGTATAGGATCTGAAAAAACCGGCTATTGGAAAATCATAAAATGAAACAAAAACCAAAAATATTATTAATCGGCGGCGGCGGACACTGCAAAGCCGTTATTGATGTTATCGAAGCAGAAAATAAATACCGGATAGCCGGTATTATTGATGTGCCTGAAAAATTCGGACAAAAAATATTAAATTATGAAATTATCGGAAACGATGAGGATATTCCCAATTTTGCAAAACAATATAAATATTTTTTTATAACAACCGGACATATTAAAACGCCGGAATTAAGAATAAAACTTTTTGAAACAGTAAAAAATGCCGGCGGGCAATTTCCTGCCATTATTTCCCCGAATGCTTATATTTCTAAACACTCAAAAATAGGAGAAGGAACAATTATTATGCACAATGTTGTTATAAATGCCGACACAGTTATTGGTGAAAATTGCATCATAAACAATAAAGCTCTGATTGAACACGATTGCAAAATCGGAAATAACTGCCATATTTCGACAGCTGCCGTTGTAAACGGAACTTGCAAAATTGAAAATAACTGCTTTCTCGGCAGTAATTCAATAATAAAAAACAACATAACAATTATTTCTGATACCGTAATAAGTGCCGGAGCATTTGTAACCAAAAACATTACTAAAAGCGGAGTTTATGTCGGCAGCCCGGCAAGAAAAATAAAATAGAAATATGCAAAAAACAACAGCAATATTCACAACCACGCGTGCCGAATTCGGAATTCTTTCCCCTTTAATTTCGGAATTGGAAAAAAACGAGAAAATGCAAGCACTTTTATTTGTCGGAGGAACACATCTTACCGAAGAACACGGAAAAACAATTAAAGAAATAACAGCACGTAAATTTCATATAACAAAAACCTTTGATTTTTTTTTAAATGAAGATTCTCCATACGCCTTGACGAAATCTCTCGGAATAGAAACTTTTGAACTTGCCGAAATTTTTAACCGCTTTAATTTTGACGCTGTTTGTGTGCTCGGCGACAGGTTTGAACTGTTACCAATTGTGCAAACAGCTCTTTTATTCAAAAAACCGATAATTCATCTTCACGGCGGAGAAAAAAGTGAAGGAGCAACAGATGAGCAAATCAGACACATGATTACAAAAGCCGCTCATTTACACTTTGTTGCATGTAATGAATATGCTGAAAACATTATAAAAATGGGTGAAGAGAAATTCAGAGTTCATAATACCGGAGCATTAGCCGTTGATAATATGGCTAATTTATCATTAAAAAACAAGAAAGACTTATTTCTTGAATTAGGGCTTGATGTCGAAAAGAAAACCGTACTTATGACTTATCACCCCGTAACGCTTGAAACAGGAATTTCTGCCGAACAACAAATAAAAAATATTTTTTCGGCATTAGAAAATTTTGATTTGCAAGTAATGATTACCGCTCCGAATATTGATACCGACAGAGAACAAATCAATAATATAATTCAAACAAAAGTAAAAGAAAACAATAATTATTTTTATACGGAATCGCTCGGAGCAAAGAATTTTCATAATTTATTGAAACATTCCGAATTTTTGATAGGCAACTCATCGAGCGGAATTGTTGAAGCTCCGTTTTATAAAAAACCGACAATAAATATCGGCATCCGGCAAAACGGAAGAATTCGTCACGAAAGTATAATTGACACAGATTATTCCGTTGAAGCAATAACAAAAGGAATAGAAAAAGCATTGAGCGATAAATTTATTTCACAAATAAAAAATATGAAATATAAGTTCGGAAACGGAAATACTGCAAAAAAAATGGTTTCAATAATAAAAAACACTAATTTTGACAGTAAATTTCTAAGAAAAAAATTAACATTTGAATAAAATGATAACAATAATTGCCGAAGCGGGCGTAAACCATAACGGAAATATTGAAACGGCAAAAAAACTGATTGATGCTGCCGCAAATGCCGGAGCTGATTATGTTAAGTTTCAAACATTTAAAGCAGAAAAAACCGTCAGCAAATCAGCTAAAAAAGCAAATTATCAAAAACAAAACACAAACAATAAAGAGTCTCAGTATGAAATGATTAAAAAGTTAGAATTCGACAAAAACACGCATATCGAACTTATAAATTACTGTAAAACCAAAAACATAAAATTTTTATCAACGGGCTTTGATTCAGACAGTATCGACTTACTTAAAGAACTCGGAATCTGCCTTTGGAAAATACCTTCCGGAGAAATCACAAATTTACCATACTTACGAAAAATAGGACAACAAAAACAACAAGTAATTATGTCAACCGGTATGGCAAATCTCGGAGAAATTGAAGCCGCTCTCGAAGTGTTGGAAAATGCG
>CAZCPV010000250.1:0-4108 GCA_964500765.1 uncultured Draconibacterium sp. | reverse complement strand
TTTTTGAAACCGGAAACTTCTTTACTGCTAAAAAACCGACCTTTTTATTATCCCGATTTCTCAAAAGAAATTCATTACGAAACAGAAATTGTAATAAAAATAAATCGGCTCGGAAAACATATTGAAGAACAATTTGCACATCGCTATTATTCAGAAATCGGTCTCGGTATTGATTTTACGGCAAGAGATTTACAAAGAGAATGCAAAGCAAAAGGACATCCGTGGGAAATTGCAAAAGCATTCGAACATTCGGCACCGATTTCCGAAAATTTTATCAACAAAGAAGATTTGCCCGAAAATATCAATTTCCGATTAGAATTTAACGGAAAAATTGTTCAAATCGGCAATACAAAAGATATGATTTTTTCCGTTGATAAAATAATCAGCTACGTATCACAATTTTTTACGCTGAAAATCGGCGATTTAATTTTTACCGGGACACCGGCAGGAGTAGGAGAAATAAAAATCGGCGATAATTTAAAAGGTTATATTGAAGATAAATTAATGTTCGATTTTGATATTAAATAAGAAACATGTCCGAAAATAACATAATAGCCGATATATTAGTTCCCGACCCCAACAGAGTTGATAAATACAAAAAGAAGAAAGTCGGCTTATTTTTCGGTTCGTTTAATCCCGTACACAACGGACACATGATTATTGCCAATTACATTCTGGAATTTTCCGAATTAGAGCAACTGTTTTTTGTCATCAGTCCGCAAAATCCGTTTAAAGAGAAAGCAAATTTGCTTGAAGAATACCATCGTTTGGCACTCGTCAGAGAAGCAATAGGCGACAACGATAAATTTTATGCCTGCGATATCGAATTTAAAATGCCGAAACCCTCCTACACTATTGATACATTAACCTATTTAAAAGAAAAATATCCCGAAAAAGAATTTTCATTGATAATGGGAAGCGACAATTTGCAAAATTTCCATAAATGGAAAAATTCAAACCAAATTATCCAAAATCATAAAATTTATGTTTATCCGCGCCTCGGCTTTCAAGAAAAAAACTTTCAAATACCAAGAAATATAATTATAATTGACGCACCTTTAATGGAAATTTCTGCAACCTTTATCAGAAATGCCGTCAAAGAGAAAAAAGACATACGCTATTTTATGCCCGAACGTGCATGGAAATATATGAAAGAAATGCACTTTTATGAAAAATAATTATGTTTTAATTTTTTAAAAAAATTGTTTACATGTACTTTTACATTATTAATTTAATCATTAAACTCTTATAAAATGAAAAAAATTTTACTTTCCGTACTTTTGGCTTTTTTAATGCTAAACGTAACATTTGCAGAACCTGTTACACAAAAAAAGCAAGCATAATTGCTCAAAAATTCTTTGCCTATAAAACTGCAGGGAAAAAATCGGTTGAAATTAAAAATATTTTTTCAACCCAAAAAAAAGGTATTACAACTTTTTATACCGTAAATTTTAAAGACGGCGGATTTGTTATTGTTTCCGGTGATGACAGAATACAACCTATTTTAGGATATTCCGACACAAATTATGCCCCCGAAAATATTACAAATACCGAAGTTCGACTATGGCTTAATAATTATGCCGACCAAATTGAGTTTGCTGTTAAAAACAATTCATTTTTTCCTAATATCCGAGAAAAATGGCAAGAAATTGAAAGCAATACCTATAAAGATTCAGGAAAAGACGTATCCCCTTTATTAACTACAACATGGGATCAAACAGGTGCCTACAATAATTATTGTCCTTCAAATACTCCTACGGGATGTGTAGCAACGGCAACAGCTCAAATTATGAACTATTGGGAATTTCCGGCAACCGGTGTCAGCGAGCACCATTACACCGATCCCGATTACGGATATTTATCTGCTGATTTTTCTCAAGGCAATTACGACTGGGCAAACATGCCTGACAATTCCGGAAATGATGCAATTGCAAAATTAATGTATCATGTAGGTATAGCCGCTGATATGGATTATGATGCAGGCGGATCCGGAGCACAAATTTATGATGCGGCAATGGCTTTGGCAAATTATTTTAAATACGACCAAACAACATTAAACTTCTTTCAAAAAGATAATTTCACAAATACTGATTGGATAAATATCTTAAAATCCGAATTAGATGCATCAAGACCGGTTTTATATGCCGGCTTCAGCGATGCATCAGGAGGACACGCATTTGTATTTGACGGCTACAACGGTTCAGACCAATTTCATGTAAATTGGGGATGGAGCGGTGCCTATAACGGATATTTCAGTATCGGAGCATTAAGTCCCGGAACAATGAATTTTAATGACTCAAATCAAATAGTTACGGGAATTCATCCTTCCTCAACAGGAACTGATAAATTTTACATGGTAAAACAATATTCAAATTTTCCGAATACTTCTGAATATCCCGGATATATTGACGGGGTTAATGAAAATGTTGCTTGGGCTATCGGAAGAGACGGAAGCGGAGATAATAATAATTTTACGGATTTTACAAGAACAATTAACGGAGGCATTGATTGGACAGGAGCAACAGTAAGCACTGATGCAACTGAATTTTCAATGATATGCGGACTAAATGCGGATACTGCCTATATATCTGCATACGGAAACAGTACTAAAAATCATGTATTAAGAACTTATGACGGCGGTACAACATGGACAGCTGTTTTAAACGGTGCCGGAAGTTCAAGTTTTTTTAATGTTGTTCATTTTTTTAATGCAAACGACGGTTTCTCTCAAGGTGATCCTGAAAGCGGTGAATTTGAGCTTTATACAACAACCAACGGAGGCGACAATTGGACAAGAGTTGACGGAGCAAATATTCCCGACCCCTTAAGCGGAGAATACGGTATTGTAGGATATTATACAGCAGTTGGCGATAATATCTGGTTCACAACCAATATGGGCAGAGTTTATTATTCATCGGATAAAGGATATACATGGAATGTCAGTACAATTTATTCCGGTTCAAATACTACAAATATTGAAATAGCTTTTGATGATAATGCCCTAAACGGACTGGCTTTAGTTTCTCTTTCCAGCGGAAGTGCTCATGTAGGAGATGAATATTACGGAACAACTGACGGAGGGCAAACTTGGACACAAATAACGCCTTCCGGAACGGCATATTACGGAAACATATCTTCTATCCCCGGAAAACCAAATACATTTGTCAGTGTAGGAGCTGATTACCAAACACCGCTTATGGGTATCTCATTATCAACAGACGGCGGTCATACATGGATTGAATCTCCGGCGTATTATAAAGCTTTCCAAATGATAGGCGTGGATTTTGTAAATCCAAATAAAGGATATATCGGAACATTTAAGGAAGATTATACCGGAGGAATGTTTGAAGGAAGAATGTTTGATTTAAATTATGCCGATTTTTCGCAAAAAGATACTTCCGATAATACGAACTATTTTTGTACAAACACAAACGTAACTTTTACTAACGAGTCTTCGGGAAATATTGATACGTATAATTGGGATTTCGGAACTGACGCAACACCTGCAACCGGAACCGGTATCGGTCCTTTTGACGTACAATATTCTTCAACAGGATCCAAAACAATAACCCTTACAGTTAATGATTCGGGTACCGGAGATAATAACACTTTTTCAAAAAATGTTATAATTACCGGAATAACACCTGCAGATATTGATACCATATACGGTGCAATAAATCATAATTCTGCTACCGAAACTTACAGTGTAGATAATCAAAATGATGTTGTTTTTAATTGGACATTAAGTTCTGCCAATTGGTCAGGATCAAGTACAACAAATACAATAGATGTTACATTTAACAGCGGTGATGTAGGAACAATTTCAACCTATGCCAAAAACGGTTGCGGCGAAGGTGCTCCGTTTACATTAAATGTTACTTGTACCGTCGGCATAGAAGATATTGTTTCGCATACAACAATTTACCCTAATCCGGCAACAGACTTTATTATATTAACAGACTTAAACAACACGAATATAGAAATATATGACATCTCAGGTAAGTTAATGTTGTCGAAAAAAGTAAATTCCGACAATTTTAATCTTGATATTTCAAATCACTGTTGTCCGATAAAAAATTAAAGGAAGGAAGAAATACATCATCCTTCC
>CAZCPV010000249.1:0-4109 GCA_964500765.1 uncultured Draconibacterium sp. | reverse complement strand
AAATATGTTTGGAATTACAATAGGCGGTAATGATTTACCTGAGGGAACATATTTCTATATCCTTAAATTAGGAAAAGATAAAACTCCTTTAAAAGGGTATATTTACCTGAAAAGATAATCAACTAATTTTAACGGAGAAAGGGATTTGTCCTTTTCTCCTTAAATAATTAAATAATAAATTTAAATATCATAAAATGAAAAAGATATATATAGTATTAACAATCATTTTAGTAGGTTTTTCAGCAAGTGCTCAACAAGATGCAATGTTTACGCATTATATGTTTAACACTTTAGAAGTAAATCCTGCCTATGCCGGCAGCAGAGATGCGTTAACAATTACCGGATTGCATCGTTCTCAATGGGTTAGTTTTCCGGGGGCACCCAAAACCCAAACATTGACACTCCATACACCTGTTTTTGACGGAAATACCGGCATAGGATTATCGGTTATCAATGATAAAATAGGACCGACTAATACAACATCCTTTTATTTTGATTTTTCATACAAAATTAAAATAACTGAAAAAGCAAATTTAGCTTTCGGCTTAAAAGGCGGCTTAAATATGGTTAATCATGATTTAAATAATTTAACGCTTGACCAAAGAAATGACCCTGCCTTTTCGGCAAATATAAGAAGCCGTTTATTACCAAACTTCGGATTCGGAATGTATTATTATACAGATAAATTTTATGCAGGTGTTTCGGTTCCTAAATTATTGGAAAATGACTTTGCTTCTAATTCTACTTCGGGAACAACTGATTTAGCATCTGAGAAAAGGCATTACTTCTTAATTTTAGGTTCAGTTTTCAGACTCAATGAAAGTATCTTGTTTAAACCTACGGGATTTATGAAAGTTACAAACGGTGCTCCTATTGAAGGAGATATTACCGGAACATTTATATTTAATGATAAATTTTGGATAGGTGCAATGTTCAGAACAGGTGATGCCGTCGGAGTACTGGCAGGTTTAAATATTACGAATCAATTAGCATTGGGATACTCTTTTGATTGGTCTTATGCAAATACCACAATGGTATATAACGGAGGAAGTCATGAGATTATGTTAAGATATGATTTTATTTATAAACCTGATGATAAAATTCGTTCACCAAGGTATTTTTAATGTTTAAACGAATATTTTTTAATTAAAAAAATTACAACAAATGAATAATATAAAATATTTACTTTTAATTGGATTCATTATTTCTTCGTTTGGAATTAACGCTCAAAAAGGAAAAATAATTAAAGGAGAAAAAGCATACGATGTGTATTCATACGCAGAAACAATTAAAAAGTTTGAAAGTGTTCCCGGTAAGACTTATGAAATAAATAAAAAATTGGCTGAAAGCTATTTTAAAACCGGAGATTATCTAAATGCTGAAAAATATTACGAAGAAACAGTAAAATCAGACAAAAGTACGGATGAAGATATTTATCGCTACGCATCAATTTTAAAAATAAATAAAAAATATAATGAAGCTGATGAATGGATGGATAAATTTTGCAAAATAAATCCGGCTGACAGTCGTGCAGAAGAATATCTTAAAAATAAAGAAGCAATAAATGATTTTTTAACGGATAAAAATCAATTTAAAATTAAGAATATTGATATTAATACATCGACCGAAGACTTCGGGACGGCTTTTTACGGAAAAAACCAAGTAGTATTTGCATCAACACGTTCAAAATCCAAATTAATTAAAAGAATCTGGAATTGGAATCAAAAACCTTTTTTAGATTTATATCAAGCGGATATTGAACATTCTCAACTCTCAAATGTAAAACAATTTAAAAAGAAATTTAACAAGAAATACCACGAAGGTCCCGCCTCATTTAACAAAAAAGGTGATTTTATGGCGTTTACTTTAAATAATTATAAAAATAAAAGTAAAGACGGAATTGTTAAATTGCAAATATATACATCCGAAAAGAAAGACGGAAAGTGGCAAAAACCGGTTTCAATGGAATTTAATAACAGCGAATATTCAGTAGGACATCCCGCTTTAACAGAAGACGGAAAAACAATGTATTTTGCATCGGATATGCCCGGAGGATACGGAGGGACGGATATTTACATTACGCAAAAAAACGAAAACGGAGAATGGAGCAAACCGGTTAATCTCGGAAAAGACATTAATACGGAAGGAAATGAAATGTTCCCGTTTATTCATAAAAACGGACTCTTATTTTTTGCATCCGACGGTCTGTTAGGTATCGGCGGTTTGGATGTATTTGTAAGTAAAAAAACAAATAACGCTTGGGCGGAACCAAAAAATCTCGGAACACCCATTAACAGCAGTTACGATGATTTTGCACTGATTCTTAATGATAAAATGAAATCCGGGTTCTTCTCTTCAAACCGTGAAGATGGTAAAGGGGACGACGATATTTATTCATTCAAACTGTTAAAACCCATTACCTTTGATGTCATGATAAAAGGAAAAGTAAAAGATACATACGGAAATCCGTTGGCTAATTCCGAAGTAATTTTATTTGACCAAGAGGGAAATCCGTTAAAAACAATCAGTACTGATGAAAACGGAGTGTTTCAATTTAAAGCGGAACCAAACCGACTTTTTACAATAGAAGGCAGTAAACCGAATTATTTATCCGCTAAAAATAATATTGATACGAAAACTGAAAATCAAATAATAAATCAAAATATTATTTTAGAGAAAATGCCTGATTTTATTTTAAAGATTTCATTATTTGATAAAAAAACAAACAGTCCGCTTTCAAATGTTAAAACAAACATTACCGAACAAAAATCCGGAAAAACATTTGAAGTTTATACAAGCGATAACGGCGATTATTTTTTAAAATTACCGGAAAAACATTTAAAAGATACGCTGAATTATTCTTTTGTGTTTGAAAAAGAAGGTTATGCTCCAAAAAATTATACATATAATCAAGTTTTAACAAAATACGGAGAATATAGTTTTAATATTCAAATGAATAAGATTGAAGCAGGAAAGGATTTAGGTAAACTTATTGAAATTAATCCGATATATTTTGATTTTGATAAGTATAATATCAGACCCGATGCCGCAAAAGAATTAGATAAAATAGTTAAGATTATGAATGAATATCCGACAATGGAAATAGAACTTTCCTCTTATACCGATTGTCGCGGTTCTTCAATATACAATCTTAAATTATCTGACAGGCGAGCAAAAGCTTCAGCCGATTATATCAAAAAACGTATTACAAAGCCGACACGAATAAACGGACAAGGATACGGCGAAACAAAACCCGTAAATGATTGCAGATGCGAAGGCGGCAGAGGTAAAGGACGCGGTTGCACCGAAAAGCAACATCAACAAAACAGACGTACCGAATTTAAAATTATAAGAAAATAAAACAAACAAACAATTAAATAATGTTATTGAAGCAGGTTTTTTTAAACCTGCTTTTTTCTTGCCTCAATATCAACGGATTACAACGTATGTTTTTAAATATATAAATTTATATTATTAAATACTTCCGAATTTTATGTTTTTGAAATTAGATTTTATAACTTTATAAACTGAAAAAAATAAATAATAACTAAAATATATAATCATGTCAACTTTAAAAAACAGACTCAAAGAAAAAATTGAAGCCCACCGACCCAGAACCGTTCGCTTATTAAAAGAATTCGGCGATGTAAAAGTCGGTGAAGTTACTATTGCACAAGCAATTAACGGCATGCGAGGCGTAAAAGGTTTAACAACAGACATCTCATATCTTGACCCCTATGAAGGTATCCGTTTCAGAGGAAAAACAATTCCCGAAGTAATGGAAATTATGCCAAAACCCAAAGGCAAAGATTATCCTTATGTAGAGGGCTTTTGGTTTTTCTTATTAACCGGAGATGTCCCGACACAAAAAGAAGCCGAAGAAGTTGTGGAAGATTTCAAAAAAAGACGACAACTTCCGCAATACGTTATTGATTTGTTAAGAAATATGCCCTGCGGAACCCATCCAATGGCAATGTTTTCGGCAGCATTATTATCCATGCAGCAAGAATCAAAATTTGCAAAATATTATGCTTCCGGCAAATTCAACAAAATGGATGCTTGGGAATATATGTATGAAGATGCTACGGATATTCTTGCTCGTATTCCGT
>CAZCPV010000248.1:0-4110 GCA_964500765.1 uncultured Draconibacterium sp. | reverse complement strand
CAAACCGCACATGGTACACATTTCAAGATGATAAATATGTTTTACCAAATATCTTATTAATTTTCCGGTTTCGGGATCCGGTTCTTTATCGCCGAATACTTCCAGAGAACCGTTGGGACAAGCTGAAACACAAAGTGTACACGCATCGCATTTATGTTCGTTGTTTTCGTTATGATATAAGGTTATTTCGCCTCTGAAACGGTCGAACATTTCAAGCGTGTCGATATTATTCGGGTATTGTTCCGTTATAACGTCTTTTCGTGTAAAAAGATTGACAAAAAAATATTTACCCGTTATACGCATTCCTGAAAGAAGCGTTTTTGTTCCGTTTATTATTTCTGAAAAATAACTCATAAATTTCAAATCTTAAAGGGTTAAACCTAACCAAACCATCAATGCCATTAATACGATATTAACCAGATTTATCGGGAGCAGATATTTCCATTCCAATGTCAGTAATTGGTCGATTCTGAAACGCGGAAATGTCCATCGAAACCACATAAATAAAAATATAACACCGATTACTTTTACGGTAAACCAGAATAATCCGGCAAAGGGTATTCCGTCGGTAATTCCGAAAGGAGACAGCCACCCGCCGAAAAATAATACAACGGCAACCGAAGATATAATGAACATATTAACAAATTCCGCCAAAAAATAATAGGCAAAACGCATTCCCGAATATTCGGTATGAAAACCGGCTCCGAGTTCCGATTCGGCTTCGACCAAATCGAAAGGTGTACGATTCGATTCGGCAGTTCCCGCAATCATAAAAATCATAAATGCGATAATTGCCGGTATATGTCCTTTAAAAATGAACCAACCGTCTTTTTGCATTTCTATTATTTCGGATATTTGCAGAGTTCCGGCAAGCACAACCATGGTAACGATTGCCATTCCTACGGAGAGTTCGTAACTTATCATTTGAATACCGGTACGCATTCCGCCTATAAGCGAATACTTGTTGTTACTTGCCCATCCGGCAAGGAAAATTCCTATTACGCCCACCGATGAAACGGAAGTCAGAAAGAACACCCCGATATTGATGTCGAATGCCTGAATTTCTTGTGAAAACGGTATCAAAGCCATAGCCATTAATGCCGTAACAATAACAAAATAGGGTGCCGTTCCGTAAAGAAATTTATCGGCTTTTACGGTTCCGGTAAGTTCTTTTGAAACCAATTTTAAAGCATCGGCAATGGTTTGGAATAATCCGAACGGGCCTACTCTGTTGGGTCCCAAACGCAATTGAAAAAAACCGGCGACACGTCTTTCGAGCCAAACCAAAAACAAGCCGAGTATTGCAAATATTCCGAGATAGGCAATTGCAATGAGAACAAGCTCGGTAATATGAGCGGCTTGACCGGACATGTGTTCGAGTAATAAATTATGAATATCGGTAAAAATATTTAAAATCATAATCTGAAATTTTTATCTGTCAATATCGGGAACAACAATATCAATGGTTGATAATATTGCCACTAAATCCGCAATTTTTAAACCTTTTGTCATTTTATTCAGTGCCGTAAGATTGGCAAAACCGGGTGAACGGAGTTTTAAACGATACGGGAATTTTTGCCCCGTACTTTTTACGTACACACCGAAATCGCCTCTTGCCGCTTCTACTCTTTGCAAATAGTCGCCTTCGGGCAGTTTAATTACGGCTTTTGTTTTTACTCTGTGTTCGCCTTCGGGAATTTTATCAATTAATTGTTCCAAAATTCGCAAAGATTCCCACATTTCTTTAATTCTTACTTTATATCGGGCGTAGGAATCGCCTTCGGTAAAAATAATTTCATCAAATTTCACTCTGTCGTAAGCACTGTACGGATGTATTTTACGAATATCGCATGAAACGCCCGAAGCTCTTGCCGCGGGGCCGTTTAATCCGTAGGCAACGGCATCTTCTTTCGAAATATAACCGATTCCTTCGAGTCGTTTTCTGAAAATTACATTATTTGAAAGCAGTGTGTCGTATTCGGGTAATTTTTTCTTAAAATGAACAATAAAATCTTTTACTCTTTTTACGAAATTTTCGTGCAAATCGTAACGGACACCGCCTATCACATTGTAATTCATGGTAAGACGAGCTCCGCAAGTTTCTTCAAAAATATCGTTTATCATTTCTCTTTCGCGGAAACCGTACATAAAAGTAGTAAGTGCCCCGATATCCATTCCCATAACGCCCCACCACAAAACGTGAGACGAAATGCGGGTAAGTTCGTCAACCAAGGTTCTGATAACTTTTATTCTGTCCGGAATTTCAATGTTCAGGGCTTTTTCAACCAACAGACAAACGGCTTCGTTATTCATGTGAGACGACAAATAATCGAGTCGGTCGGTAAGATGAACGATTTGTTTGTAAGTATCTCGTTCGCACATTTTTTCGATTGAACGATGAATATAGCCCAAGTCCATATCGACATTTTGAATAATTTCTCCGTCAAGTTTCAACAAAAGTCTTAAAACTCCGTGGGTTGCAGGGTGTTGCGGTCCCATATTGAGGAAATATTCTTGCGTTTTGAGCGTATCTGTTAAGAATTCTTCCATATCTTTTATCTTATCAACATATTAATGTCGGTATAATCTTTTCGCATCGGATAGCCCTTATCCCAATTTTCGGGCAGGAAAAGGTGTTTTAAATCCGGATGTCCTTTAAATTTTATTCCGAAAAATTCATGTGCTTCGGTTTCGTTAAAAAAAGCTGCCGGAAAAATATCGTGAACGGTATCAATTTCGGGGTTATTTCTGTCGGCAGTTTTTACGGTAATTTGTATTAGTTTTCTGCTTTTTGTTGATTCCAAATGATATACAACACCGAGTTCTTCGCCGAAATCAATTCCCGTTAAAGCAAATAAATAATCGAATTTAAGTTCTTCGTTGTCACGAAGTTTTTTCATAAATTCTTTCAAATTATCTTTATCGACTTCAATTTTCAAAAAATCGCCGTCTTCTCCGGAAAATATTAAATTTTCGGATAATATTTCAATTTTATTTTTCAGTTCGGTATTTGTCATAACGTATGATTATTTATGAAGTCCTTCGTCAAAACCGTCAATCGGATTGTGTTTTGTACGATTTGCCATACTTTCGTTTTTTATTTTATTTTGAAGTGCCAACATTCCGTCGAGCAGTGCTTCGGGACGCGGCGGACAGCCGGGAACGTAAACATCAACAGGTATTATATGGTCGGTACCTCTTACCACGGAATAGGAATTAAAATAAAACGGACCGCCGGATACCGCACAAGCACCCATTGCTATAACATACTTTGGTTCTGCCATTTGGTCGTACAATCGACGCAATACGGGAGCCATTTTATTGGTTATTGTTCCGGCAATAACGATAAGGTCTGCTTGTCTCGGAGTCGGTCGTGCAACCTCGAAACCGAATCTTGCCCAATCGTACCGTGCGGCACCTGTCTGCATCATTTCGATGGCACAACAACTTGTTCCGAAATACAAGGGCCAAAGCGAATTTTTTCTGCCCCAGTTAATTACGCTGTCTAATGTCGTTATAACTATATTAGCACCGTTTGCGGCGGGAAGTATAGTTCCCGGAAAATCTTTCAATGAGGTTTTTGTCTTTTTTATTCCCATTTTAAAGCTCTTTTTTTCCATGCGTAAAGTAATCCGATACCGAGTATTACAAGAAATACTAATATTTCAAAAAAAGCAATTGCTCCGGTTTCTTTAAAAACGGTTGCCCAAGGTACCAGAAATACGACTTCTACGTCAAAAATCAAAAATATAATTGCAAACAAATAATACCCGACTTTGAATTGTATCCATGTTTTGCCGATTGTTTGCATACCGCTTTCGTACGGTTCTTTTTTCCTTTCGTTTTCTGATTTGTATGAAATTAAATTTGACAGAAAATTTGCAATTAAGATAAGTGCAACGCCTGCCAAAGGAAAGACTAATAATGCTTCAATTCCCATAATATTGTAAATTATAAAATTGTGAGGCAAAACTAACAAAATATTGTGATATTTGTAACATCATTTTATGATAATTCTTACATAAATCTTATAAATTATTGATTTTTCTACATTTATACATATCCGAATGTTTTACAACATCAGCTAATTTTTAATCATTTTAAATAAGG
>CAZCPV010000247.1:0-4124 GCA_964500765.1 uncultured Draconibacterium sp. | reverse complement strand
TAATAAAAGCGACAAATCGGTAAATGGTTTTTCTTTTTGGACAGCTCCTTTTTTTTATTTGTTTTTTGCAATTCTGAAACCCAAATTTTTGGCTTTAAAATCCGGTTCGTTATAATATCTTTTTGATATACGAAGTCCTTCCGCCGTACTGTCGTAACTTCCGCCCCTGCTGACGCGTTTTATTCCGTCGGTATCGTTAATCGGATTATCGTAAACTCGTTTTTTGTAATAATCTTTATTGTAAACATCATAAACCCACTCTTGTGCATTGCCGGACATATCATATACGCCTGCATCATTTGCTTTTTTCTCACCTACGGGATGTAACATTTTACCGGTTCCGGCATACCAAGCAACTTCATCGGGATTATTACTTCCGCAATAGGCATAATGTTTTCCTTTGTTTGCTCCGCGGGCAACATATTCCCATTCGGCTTCGGTAGGCAGGCGATAGCCGTTTGCTGTTTTATCAAAAGTAATTTTTATTCTTCCGGTTTTCGGACTTCGTAAAATTTTGTAACATTTATCGAGGTGATTCAGTCGGCTTAACCAATTGCAATACATAGCGGCATCGTTCCAACTGACGTTCGTAATCGGCATATTTTCGTCTCCTTCGGGTAAACTTAATCCGGCTGTTCGGCAAAAACCCGTAAATTCTCCTATGGTAACTTCATATTTCCCGATATAAAAATCATTTACTTTAACTTTATGTGCCGGAAACTCATCAAAATATTTGCTTTCACCGATTCCCATAATATAGGTTCCCGCTTCAATAAAAACAGCTTCGGGAGTTTTGTTTTGTGCTGATAAGTTTGTTGTAAAAATCAGAACTGTAATTGTAAAAAGTGTTATAATTTTCATAATATAAAATTTTAGACAGGACAAAAATATGAATTAATTTGATTTTATGATAAAAGAGCAATGAAATAATTTAGTATTCCGGAAACATTTTTCACAAAAAAAGTTTCCTTATGAAAAATGTTTTTATATTTGCGGCGTGAAATTAATTTTCGATATGGACGAACCCTTAAATAATATTGTCGAAACAGCTGCCGATATGTACCAACGATTTGGTATTAAAAGTGTTACAATGGATGATGTGGCTCACGAATGTATGATTTCAAAAAAAACATTGTATAAATATGTGAATGATAAAATTGATTTATTACAAAAAACGTTAAGTTACAGTTTTTCAAAACACGGGAAAGTTTTTAAAGAAATTTCAAAAAAAGGATTAAATGCCGTTGAAGAAGTTGTTGAAATACATAAAATGCTTATACAAATGTTAAAAACGCATAATCCGGCTGTTGAACACGATTTATTAAAATATTATCCCGTTGTTCATCGTGAATTATCCGAGCGAAAATCAAAACAGGTTTTTGAAATGATGAAAATAAATCTGCAAAAAGGAATTGACGAAGGTTTATATTACGATGATATTGATAAAGAACTGATTGCAAAACAAAGAGTGATATTACAAGTGCAAAAAATCGAAAATTCCGTTGTTTCTTATAAGGAATTTTTAAAACCTAAAGCTGTTAAACAGATGCTGTTGTATCATATGCGTGCAATTTGTACGCCGAAAGGATTAAAAATATTTAAAGAAAAAATAAAAGAATCAGAAAAATGAAACAAAAAAAAATGAAAATAATTTTAGTATTTTTTTTATTGTTTACGGTAAATTTAAGTGCTTATTCGCAAGAATTATCTTCCGACAGTTCTCAAAATTTTACGCTTAAAGAATTAAAAGAATACGCCGTTGAACACAGTTATGAAATAAGAAATGCCGATTTGGAAATTAAAAAAGCCAAAGCAAAAAAATGGGAAACAACAGCGATGGGACTGCCGCAAGTTTCCGGCTCGGCTGAATATCAAAATTTTCCGGATATACCGACACAACTTATGCCCAATTTTATAGCACCCGCAGTGTATGACGTTAATACAAACGCATTCGGTTTAACACCTTTGGCTCCGTTTCAAGCCGGCGGTAAAATTCCGGTACAATTCGGCAGCAAACATAATGTCGATTGGAAAATATCGGCATCGCAACTGGTTTTCAGCGGCGAGTATATTGTCGGTTTAAAAGCATCAAAAATCTATTTAAGTTTATCGAAACAATCGAAAGAAAAAAATATGCTTTCCGTAAAAGAAAATATAGAAAAAACCTTTTATCTTATTTTAATTACGGAAGAAAGCATAAATGTTTTGGATTCGGTATATCAAAACATGCACAAATTATACGACGACATGCAAGCCGTATATAACCAAGGACTTACGGAAGAAACAGATGTTGAACAATTGAAATTAAACCTGCAAACAACCGAAAATTCTTTAATTTCATTTAAGAAACAAAAAGATTTATTATATAAACTTCTGAAATTTCAAGCCGGTTTCAACTACGATGTACCCCTGAAAATTTCCGGAAATCTGCAAGATGCCGTAAACGAAATTGAAGAAAGCACAATTTTAACGGAAGCGTTTAATGTTAATCAAAATATTGACTATAAATTGATGCAAATACAAGAAAATCTTTCCGATTTAAGTTTACAGCGAGAAAAAACAAAATACTTGCCGAGTATTGCGGCTTTTTATTCATACAGTAATAAGGCAATGAGCGATTCGCTTAATTTATTAACCGAAAAAGACAGTTGGTATCCGACTTCCGTATGGGGTTTGCAAATAAGTATTCCTATTTTCAGCAGCGGACAACGCTATGCCAAAGTTAAACAAGCTCAATTTGATTTGGAAGAAAAACATATTTTAAAACAAAAAACCGAACAAGCCCTGTTGCTTAATAATGCACAAACCCGAACAGATTATCAAATTGCCTTGAACACGGTAAAAAGCAATTCGGAAAACAGACATCTTGCCGAAAAAATATATAAAAACACATTAATAAAATACAAACAAGGTACTGCATCAAGCATTACTTTAACCCAAGTGCAAACACAATATTTTCAAGCATTATCAAAATACTACCAATCGCTTAATGAGCTGATTGACAAACATATAAAATTAAAACAATTAATGAATTTATTATAACGGAAAAAATTAAAATAATACATAATGAAAAAAATAAGCATCATATTATTGATTTTACTCGCTTTCGGAGCATGTAAAAAGGAACAAACACCGGAAGATATTCAAAAAACGATTTTTGAATACAAAGAAAAAATTGCCGAATTGCAGCAACAACTTGACACCTTAAAAAATACGGATAAACTTAATACACTGAAAGTTGCCGTAAAACAAATGAAAAAAGAAAAAGTTACGCATCATATAAAAGCTACGGCATATATTCAGGCAAAAGAACAAGCGTATGTTTCGCCCGAAATGAACGGACAAATAAAATATATTTACGTAAAAGAAGGGCAATACGTAAAAAAAGGTCAAACAATGGTTGTATTGAATTCAAGTGTTCTGAAAAGCAGCATAGAAGAACTCAAAACCGGTTTAGATTTGGCAAAAATAATGTATGAAAAACAAAAAACTTTATGGGAACAAAAAGTAGGAAAAGAGCTTGATTATTTACAGGCAAAAAACAGAAAAGAAAGTTTGGAAGCCAAGCTGAAAACCCTTAACGCTCAATTAGCCATGACAATTATAAAAGCTCCGATTTCCGGAATTGTCGATGAAATATACCTGAAAGTAGGCGAACCGGCTGCTCCCGGAAGACAAGTCATCAATTTAATTAATTTGCATAAAATGGAAGCCGATGCCGATATTTCCGAAAAATATCTGCCGCATATTCATGTCGGCGATTCGGTATTATTAAGTTTTCCGGCATATCCCGATTTAAAAATTAAAACTAAAATCTCGCGAACCGGAAATGAAATTAATTCAATTAACAGAACATTTAAAACCGAAATTAATTTTAATAACATCGAAAATAAAATAAAACCGAATATGATTGCCCAAATTAGTTTGGCTGATTATACCGGAGAAAATTTATGCGTTCCGTCTTTAATCGTTAAAAGAGATACAAAAGGCGATTACCTCTTCGTTGCAAAAGAAAAAGACGGAAATTATTACGCAAAAAAAGTATATGTGCAAACTTCTTATATGATAGGCGATAAAATTATTATAGAAAAAGGGCTGGAAGAAGGCGATAAAGTTATTACCGA
>CAZCPV010000246.1:0-4159 GCA_964500765.1 uncultured Draconibacterium sp. | reverse complement strand
TTTTCAATAAAACCAATAAATTTTGACGGAGAAATTGAAGTTATTACAGATATTAATGCCGATATTTTAAACCAAGATTCAAATTACGATGAAAAATTTTGGATTGAAATCGAAAAATCAACAGCCGTAAAACCTTATGTAATTTCAGAAACAAAAAAAACATTTTTCAGAGTGTGTACGGCAATGGAAAATATTGTCGAATTTGACGGAAAAGAAATAGAATTCTCAAATCTCGAAAAAATTGAAAAAGAAAAATATGTCGGATTAAAGTTTTTGCTGCCGGTAAAAAAAAGAAAAACAACAAGCATTTATAAATATGCTGCCGTAAGCTCTTCGATGTATTATGATAAAAATATTTTGGCAAAAGCCGCTTACGATGTATTGGAATACGCCGAAAACAAAGGATATGAGCAACTTCTGAAAGAACAAGAAGACGCATGGCAAAAAAAATGGGAAGAAAGCGACATTACTGTTGAAGGAGATATTTCGGCACAACAAGGCATTCGCTTTAATATTTTTCAACTTAACCAGACTTACACAGGGCAAGACGAACGATTAAATATCGGACCGAAAGGTTTTACGGGAGAAAAATACGGCGGCTCAACTTATTGGGATACAGAAGCATACCTATTACCGTTTTATTTAAGCACCGCCGATGAAAAAGTTGCAAAACAACTTCTGAAATACCGCTACAACCACCTGGAAAAGGCAATAGAAAATGCCGAAAAACTCGGATTTAATTCCGGAGCAGCCCTCTACCCCATGGTTACGATGAACGGAGAAGAATGCCACAACGAATGGGAAATTACTTTTGAAGAAATTCACAGAAACGGTGCAATTGCCTTTGCAATAAGAGATTATATTCACTACACAAATAACAAAGAATATCTCGCAAGCTACGGTTTGGAAGTATTAATCGGAATTTCCCGCTTTTGGGCACAAAGAGTAAATTTCTCGGAAGAGAAACAAAAATTTGTAATGCTCGGCGTTACCGGACCCAATGAATATGAAAACAACGTAAACAACAATTGGTACAGCAATACGCTCGTTTGCGAAACCTTACAATATACCGAAAAAGTTTTAAATGAAATTGAAAAAATTTACCCTGAACAATATAGGCAAATAATAAAAAAAACAAATTTCAATAAAGAAAAAGAACTTCCGCTTTGGAAAAAGATATATAATAATATGTATCTGCCTTATGATGAAAAACGAAAAATTTTCCTTCAGCAAGACGGATTTCTCGACAAAGAAATAAAACCTGCTTCCGAACTTTCGCATCTCGAACGACCGATACATCAACATTGGTCGTGGGATAGAATTTTGCGTTCATGCTACATAAAACAAGCTGACGTTTTGCAGGGAATTTACTTTTTTGAAAATAATTATGATATTGAAACAATTCGTCGTAATTTTGACTTTTACGAACCTTTAACCGTGCATGAAAGTTCGCTTTCGTCCTGCATACATTCAATACTTGCGGCAAAAATCGGCGATAAAGAAAGGGCATATCAATTTTACTTAAATGCCGCTCGTTTGGATTTGGATGATTATAATAACGATACGGAAGACGGCTTACATATTACAAGCATGGGCGGAACTTGGATGACAATAGTAAAGGGTTTTGCCGGTATGCGAATTAAAGAAAATAAATTGAGTTTTGCACCTTTTATCCCGAAACAATGGCAAGCATATTCGTTTAAAATTCGTTTCAGAGGTGCTTTGTTAAATATTGAAATTTCAAAAGAAAAAATAAACATTAAAAATGAAAATAATAAAGATATAGAAATAGTTTTGTATGATAAAATTCAGAAAATTAAAAGTAATGAAGTTTTTAAAGCTGAATTAGGATAAATTGTATTAAAATTCTCGGTATGAATAAGTAACAAACAGATAATCAGTTCTATCAGATTTTTTTGTATAAAATAAAATCATTCACACCGAGATTAAAAAGATTATCCGTAAAATCCGTATCATCTGTGTTTCGTATTTAATAAATTAAAAAACAAATCAATATGAAAAAGTTAATCCCGATAATTTTACTTTCACTTTTTATTATTACAACTTCCTGTAAAAACAATGAAGAAACAAAAGAGGTACAAGAATTCAGTTTTCCGAAAGAAAATTTAATTGTCGGACTTGCAAGCCCGGTAAATTTAAACACCGATACAACTACAATCAATCTAAGAGATTATTTTCCGCAAAAAATTAAAATTTACGGAATAAAAACTCACAAAGCCCTTATTTACAAATTGTCAAATGACAGTTCCGAAATAAAATTAAAAGTAATTTCCGATGATTTACCGAAATTAAGTTTTCTGAAAATAAATTGCGGACTTGCAGAATATTCCGTACTTCTGAAAAAATCAGAAAAGATAAAACAGCAAATAACCTTTAATCCGCAAGGAAAAAAATATCGAAAAGTTCAAATAAAAGGCGAAATGAATGCCTGGAATCCGAATAATACAAATTTAACTTTCAAAAATAATATCTGGAAAACAGAAATTGAAATTGAACCCGGAACTTACCAATATCTTTTTGTTGTTGACGGAAAAGAAATGCTCGACCCCGCAAACCCCGATAAAATAAGCAACGGAATGGGCGGGTTTAATTCCGTTCTGAAAGCGGGAAACACAGACAGCGACAAACTACCCGAAATATTTACAAAAAATTATTCCCCTAACAGTTTAAAAATAACATTTAAAAATAACATTACCGGATTGTCGGCAACATACCGAAATTTTGAGTTGGAAAATCAATTTATCAGCATTAATAAAGACACATTTAAAATTCTGATTCCGAAAGATGAAAACAAAGAAATTGCATACATCAGAATTTGGGCATACAACGATTACGGAGTTTCAAACGATTTGCTGATACCCGTAAAAAACGGACAAGTTTTAACCGATACAAAAGAATTGTCAAGAACTGATTTTCATTCTGCCATTCTCTACAATGCTTTTGTTGACCGATTTAAAGACGGAAATCCGAATAATAATAAACTTACAAAAGGAAACGTACTGCCGAAAGTTAATTTTCACGGCGGAGATATTGCAGGAATAATTCAAAAAATTAAAGACGGGTATTTTGAAGATTTAGGAATAAATACAATTTGGATTTCACCGGTAGTTAAAAATCCCGAAGGTGCTTGGGGAATGTATCCTAATCCAAAAACAAAATTCTCGGCATATCACGGCTATTGGCCTGTATCATTTACAAAAGTTGACAAGCGTTTCGGTACCGAAGAAGAATTAAAACAATTGGTTGAAACCGCACACAAACACAACTTAAACGTATTATTGGATTTTGTGGCACACCATATTCATATAAATCATCCGTATTACAAACAACATCCCGAAAATTTTACAAATTTATACTTACCCGACGGCACTTTAAACACCGAACGCTGGGACGACCACCGACTCACAACTTGGTTTGATGTTTTCTTACCGACTTTGAATTTATCAAAACCGGAAGTTTATAATATGCTGTCCGACAGTGCCGTATATTGGATTAAAAAATATAATCTCGACGGTTTCCGACATGATGCAACCAAACATATCCCTAATATTTTTTGGCAAACATTAACTCAAAAATTAAAAACACAAGTTGAAATTCCGGAAAACAGAAAGCTGTTTCAAATCGGAGAAACCTACGGTTCACCTGAATTAATCAGCTCGTATGTAAACAGCGGACAACTTGATGCCCAATTTGATTTTAATGTTTATGATGCAACAGTTGCGGCAGTTACGGGAAACAGTTCTTTTAAAAATTTGGCAAGAGTTCTCAAAACAAGCCAAAAATATTACGGCTCAAATCATTTAATGGGAAACATAACAGGCAACCAAGATCGGGGCAGGTTTATTTCATACGCATCCGGCAGTTTACGTTTTGACGAAGATGCCAAACTTGCCGGCTGGACAAGGGAAGTAGGTATTTCGGACAGTGTGGCGGGATATAAAAAATGTGCAATTCTTAATGCAATAATTTCAACAATACCCGGTATTCCTGTAATTTTTTACGGTGATGAAATCGGTATTCCCGGCGGCAACGACCCCGACAACCGAAAAATGATGCGTTTCGATAATCTTATTCCGAAAGAAAAGGAATTAAAAAATCGTACAAAAACATTACTGCACTTTCGTAAAAGTTCAATGCC
>CAZCPV010000245.1:0-4190 GCA_964500765.1 uncultured Draconibacterium sp. | reverse complement strand
GCTTTGTTCTTATGTTAAGATTAGCCGATTACCTGCTTTCGAATTACGGAACCGATACAGAAGTAACAAATCTTGTAGATAATTTTGAAATTTACATTAACCCCGATGCAAACCCCGACGGAACATACTACGGAGGCAATAATGACGTTTCCGGTTCGGTAAGAAGTTTAGCAAACGGACAAGACCCTAACCGCGACTATCCCGACCCCAGAACAGGAGCAAATACTCCCTACAGCCAAGAAACACAAGATATGATGACATTTGCCGACAATCATCATTTTGTTATGTCGGCAAACTTTCACGGAGGTGCAGAAGTTTATAATTACCCTTGGGATACTTGGACTTCTTCTCATGCACATGCCGATGACGGTTGGTTTCAACATATAGGAACAGCTTACGTTACTTCCGCAAGGACTCAAAACTCATCTTATATGACAGATGTTACATCAAGCGGAATTACGGAAGGCGGAGATTGGTATGTCGTTACAGGAGGACGTCAAGATTATATGAATTATGAACACCATTGCAAAGAAGTTACAATAGAACTGTCATCATCAAAAACGCTTTCTTCCGATTTGCTTCCTGCATACTGGAACTATAATAAACAATCTTTGCTAAACTATATAAAAGAAGCAAACTACGGTTTTCACGGAACCGTAAAAAACACAAACGGCGATCCGCTTAATGCAAAAATTGAAATAACATCACACGATACCGATAACTCATGGGTTGTAACCGACCCGGCAAACGGCGATTATTATCGACCTATTGCACCCGGAACTTACGATGTTACTTACTCTTCTTACGGATATATTTCACAAACAATAAGCGTAACGGTTTCAAATTGGGAAACAACAACAATTCAAAATGTTGTACTGCAACAAGCAAGCACAGTTACCGTTACCGGAACCGTAACAGAAGACGGAACCGGTAATCCGTTGGAAAATGTTAAAATTGAATTTTTAAACGAACCCGCTGTTTCTCCTGTTTACACTGATGCCTCAGGTAATTACACCGTTCCGAATGTCATGGAAAATACCTACGATATTAAAGCATCAAAATCCGGCTATACAGCTGTTATTCAGAATGTTAATATCACAACGACCAACACCGTTGTTGATTTTACGCTTGCCGTAAGCAATGCAATTAGCTTTGAAAGTAATATTCCGTCAATTTTTACTTTCGGCGGAAATTTACCCTGGGTTCAAGTAACCAACCAAGCGTATGACGGAACAAACTCCATGAAATCCGGAAATATTACCGACAATCAAACATCCGTAATGCAAGCCGAATTAAATATAACTGCTGCCGGAAATATTTCTTTCTATAAAAAAGTTTCATCAGAAGCAACCTATGATTACTTAAAATTTTATATTGATGGCACACAGAAAGGCGAATGGTCGGGAGAAGTTGATTGGAGCCAAGAAAGCTATGCCGTTACAACCGGTACGCATATTTTTAAATGGGAGTATTCAAAAGACGGAAGTGCTTCAAACGGAAGTGATTGTGCATGGGTAGATTATATTGAATTTCCGCAATACGAAATACCTCCGACCTATACGGTTACTTTTAACGTAAGCGACGGCACAAATCCGATAGAAAATGCAACGGTAACATTCAATTCACAAAATAAAAATACCGATGCCTCCGGACATGCCGTATTTACCGAAATTGACCCTGCAAATAACCTGCCTTGGTCGGTTTCAAAAACCGGTTACAATACCGAAAACGGAACATTAAACGTTGTTGATGCCGACGTAAATAAAGATGTTACATTAACCGAAATCGTTACTTATTCCGTAACTTTTAATGTTTCCGACGCATCGTCGAACCCCATTGAAAATGCAACTATAAATTTCAATTCTCAAAACATTTCAACCGATGCCGGCGGTCAAGCTGTTTTCAATTCTGTTGAACCCGGAAATAATTTACCCTATACAATTACAAAAACCGGTTACAACACCGAAAACGGCACCTTAAATGTTGTAGATGCCGATGTAAATAAAGACGTTACATTAAATGAAACAACTTATACCGTAACATTTGTTATAAATAACGGAACAAATCCCGTTGAAGGAGCAAACGTTAATTTTAATTCAGAAGATATACAAACAGACGCAACCGGCAAAGCTGTTTTCAACAATGTTTCATCGGGAAATAATCTCCCTTATGTTATTACAAAAACAGGTTTCAATACCTATAACGGCAATTTAAACGTCAGTAACTCAAACGTTTATCAAACAGTAAGTTTAAACACCGTAAATATTAATGTTTTATTGAAATTATCCGGCGTAAAAATTTATCCCAACCCAAGCGAAGATTTTACAACAATAGAATTTTATCTTGAAAAAACGTCTGATGTTGAACTCAATATTTTTTCATACGAAGGGAAAAAAGTTAAAACAATCAAAGAAGATAATTTGAATGCCGGCAATAATCAAATCATTTGGAACACTTCCGATAATTCCGGAAATAAAGTTTCAAACGGAGTTTATTTTATCAGCATAAAAACCGGGAAAACAATCCGAACCGGAAAAGTAATTCTGATAAATTAACCGCACACAACACCGGTCTATATTATTAAGCTGCCGAAAACATACACTTTCGGCAGTTTTTTTTTTGCTTAAGGTCGAAAAAAATTTAATTTAGCAAATTATTTTTTTCAATCATTTCAAAATTACAAATATGGATACTACAAATGCAATTAAAGGCGGAGAATTTATTGTAAAAGAAACCCTTCCGGAAGAAATTTTTATACCTGAAGAGTTTGACGAAGAAGCACGAATGATAGCTCAAACCTGTCAGGATTTTTTAGATACGGAAGTTATTCCGATTATTGACAGATTAGATGCCCACGAAGAAGGGCTGATGCCTGAAACACTGAAAAAAGCCGGAGAACTCGGTTTGCTCGGCGTATCAATTCCCGAAGAATACGAAGGTTTCGGACAAAATTTTACAACCTCGATGTTGGTTGCCGATACGCTCGGTGCCGGCTATGCTTTTTCGGTTGCCTACTCTGCCGATACCGGTATCGGAACACTGCCTATTATGTATTACGGAAATGAAGAGCAAAAACAAAAATACCTTCCGAAATTAGCTTCCGGCGAATTGCTCGGTGCTTATTGTCTTACGGAACCCGGTGCCGGTTCGGATGCCAACAGCGGAAAAACAAAAGCCGTTTTAAACGAAGCCGGAACACATTATATTCTTAACGGTTCAAAAATGTGGATAACAAACGGCGGATTTGCCGATGTTTTAACCGTTTTTGCAAAAATCGACGACGACCGCATTTTAAGTGCATTTATTGTAGAACGAAATTTTCCCGGAATAACTTTCGGTGCCGAAGAAAACAAAATGGGCATAAAAGGTTCGTCAACCGTTCAAATTTTCTTTAATAATTGCGAAGTTCCCGTTGAAAACCTTCTCGGAAAAAGAGGCGACGGTTTCCGTATCGCCCTGAATATTCTTAATCTCGGACGAATAAAACTCGGTGCCAATGTTATAGGAGCTTCAAAACTTGCTATAAATCAATCGGTTCAATACGCTAACGAAAGAAAGCAATTTCGAACGTTAATTGCAAATTTTCCTGCCGTAAAATACAAATTGGCACAACAAGTTATAAAAGCATTTGCCAACGAAACAGCCGTTTATCGAATGAGCAAAAATGTTGACGATGCCGTAAAACGAAACATTGCAAACGGCATGGATAAAGGACAGGCAAACGTTGAAGCACAAAGAGAATTTGTGATAGAAGCCGCATTAATAAAAGTATTCGGCTCGGAAATGCTGGATTATGTGGTTGATGAAGGTGTTCAAATTCACGGAGGAATGGGATTTTCCGCCGAAACAGCTATTGAGAGGGGCTATCGCGATTCCAGAATTAACCGTATTTTTGAAGGAACAAACGAAATTAATCGAAACGTAACCGGCGATACCTTAATAAAAAAAGGATTAAAAGGTGAAATTCCTTTATTTGAAGAAGCTGAAAAAACAGCAAGTTCACTTGATAAATTTCCCGAAAATCCGCAATTTAACGGCAATTATTTCGATGATATTAAAATGACTGTTCAAAATTTTAAAACCGTATTTTTACTGTTGGTTGATGCCGCACATAAAAAATTCGGAAAAAAATTATCGCGTGAGCAGGAAATAATTTTCAATTTTGCCGATATAATTATGGAATCTTATGT
>CAZCPV010000244.1:0-4192 GCA_964500765.1 uncultured Draconibacterium sp. | reverse complement strand
AAAAATGATTTTTTACAACATTTTTGTCTTCACATAATCAATCAACAAATCAATTTCATCTTTCTTTGCGGTATATTTTGTTAACATATCGCTGTCTTCGCGAACGGCTTCTTCAACGGTTTTAATATCCGATAATTCAACCGCTTTAAGGTACATATCAACGGCTTTTATTTTTTCGTTTTTTGCGTACAGCAGATGACCGAAATTTATAAAATCGTAAGCCGTCGGTTTTTCTTTAATTAATTTTCGGAAATACGATTCTGCCGTATCAAATTTTTCCAAAACAAACGAACACCATGCCAAAGGTCGCATAACACTTTTGTTATCGGGGTCGTAATATTCAACTTTAAAATATTTTTTCAGTGCATTGTCGTAATCTTCAAGTGCCAGATAACAATGCCCTATATTTGCCTGAATATGCAGGTTTTCTTCATCTTCTTTTTCTGCCGACAGGTAATATTTTAATGCTTCTTCAAAATTTTGCAGTTTACGGTAACAAAAAGCAATTTTTTTTGTCAGCCACAACGAGGGCTCTTTAATAATTTCCGCTTTTTTGTAATTTTCGAGTGCTTTTTCGTAATTTTTTAATTTTTGATAACAGAACCCGATTTTTTCGTAACGTTTTGCCTCTTTATTTCCTTTAAATTTTAATGTCTCGAAAATTTTTACGGCATCCGAATAAAATTCTTTTTTAAAATACATTCCGGCAATTTTTTCGAGAACCGTTTCATCGTTTATCAAAATTTCAAACAATTTTGTATTATGAATATCCAAATCGGTTTCAAAAATATCTTCGATATCGTCTTTTAAAGGATGCAATTTAAAAAAACGGTATAAATCCTGAATATAACGCGTAAAAATTTGATTATCTTCCGAATCTTTATTCAATAATTTATCTTCATTTTTTATTTCTTCAACTTGTTTATTTTCTTGCTTAAACAGTTCAATAATCATGTTTCGCTGTGCAGTCGGCATCATTCCTATATTCAGACAAAACGAGTATTTATCGGAATTGCACATAAAAGGCGAACGTTCAAGCCCTTGCGTAAAAATTTCGGTATTAAAATCTTCGCCGAAGCCGGAAAACAGGTTTTTTATTTCGGCATTTTCGGCATAAAAAGGCATAAACCAATTTGCCGCCTGCCTGAAAAACGGAAAATTTTTAAATCCGGCAAAAGCACTCATAAAAACATCCGACCCTTCCATTTGTAACTTTGAAAAATCTGCCATTTTATCCAGCAAATCCGGAGCATCGTCAAAAATTTCTTCCCAATCCGGATTAGAATCTTCGATTAGCCCTTCGGAAAGAATATCATCTAAATTTAATTTGTCTTCAATTTTCGGTCTAAACTTTTGCATTTCGGGAATAATCTCATCTTGCAGTCTTTTCGAAATTTTTTCGGTTTCCTTTGAACGCACGATTTGATATATTATTTGTTCGGTATTTTTCGCAATACCATCATCTTCACTTACGGATTTTAACCGGGCAATTAAATCTTCGTATAAAAAAATTCGCTTATCGTAATAATAAAATGCAAACACAATACCCGTTAAAGCTCTGTTCCAAACACCCGGTTTGTTCGCATCGTAAAAATCAAATAAGGAATGTAATTTTTGCTTATCAAAATGCCTTAAAATACTGACTGTTAATGCACTGACAATAATACTTGATTCTTGAAAATACAATTTTCCGGAAGCTGCGTACTTTTTCAATATTAAATAATCTTCTTCGGATAAGCTGTCCGTAAGCCATATCAAGAAAAATAATTTATACAATTTTAATTTTCTTTCTTCATTTTCCGGATGTAAATTATCTTTAATTAATTCGCCGAATTCGGAAACAACCGTTATTTTATTATTACTCATTTGCTCATATAATAATCTTTTTTGGCTTACCAATTTATTTAAAGGCATAAATTTTTGCAAATATTCAGATTTAGCCGCATCAGCAATTTCAAGAATTTGTTTTCTGATTCGATTATAAACAGTTATTTTTTCAGGATCTTCAATTCCTTTTAAGCTGTATTCCAGCATAAAATTGTATGTTTCTTTTTGCTTATCAAAAGCTTGTTTCAGTTCGGGAATTTGTATTTTTTTCAAAATACCGTCGGTAAGAATAAATGCATCGGCAAGTTTATTTTCGGTAATAAGTTTGCAAATTTGTTTATGCTGAGAAATAATATCCGTATTCATCATAAGATTTTATCATTTTATTTTAGAAGATACAAAAACAGTACAATTTATGTTTAATGACAATTAGTCAGATAATTTTTACCCGAAATTAATTAAATTGTGTATTTTTGGATGTTTAAAATTCGATTAATGAAATTCAAATTAAATTATTTACACCGTATAATCAACTATTTTTATAAAGATATTGATTTCAAATCCGATATCGAACAATTCAGAACACGTTCTTTAATTCATTTTATAGTTATAGGAATAATTCTGCTTATACTTTTTATGATAAAAACCGTTGCTGTCGGAACTTATTCGTCTCTTTATGTTCAAAGCGTAATTTTAATTACACTCTTTATCAGTTTAATATTATTTAAATTCGGAAAACACAAATTTGTAGGGAATTCATTATCTCTTTTTTTAATACTGCTTGAAATTTTATCCGTATTTTTTAATTTCTCTCATGATATTCCCATGAATTTTATGATAGATGAATTTTATCTTTTTTTGGCATTTTTAGTTTTCACACCCATGTTTGCATCAAGATGGGTGGTTATTACAAATACCGTATTAGTAATCGGAAGTTCTGTATGTGCCTTTTTGCTGAAAAAAGATGCTTTTCCTGCCGAAGTCGTTCATACGGCGGCAATAGGTACGGGTGTTTATGTCCTTTCTGTTATTATTATTTTTATTTTCAGCTATTTATATACAAATATTTTATATAAAGCAATCAATGAATTGAATAAAAAATTTGTGAGTGAAGAAGAAAAAAACAAAGAATTGTTTCAAAATGCAAAGATGATTCGTTTACAAAATGAACAGATTAAGTTGGCAAAAGAAAAAGCAGAAGAAAGCAATCGTTTAAAATCGGCTTTTTTATCGAATATGTCGCATGAAATACGCACACCGATGAATGCCGTTTTGGGCTTTACGGAAATATTGACTAACACGGAACTAAATGCAAAACAGAAAGAATATATTAAAATTATAGAAAACAGCGGAAAGCATCTGTTGAGTCTGATTAACGATATTATTGATATTTCCAAACTTGAATCGAATCAAATAAAAATTGAGGAATCAAAGTGTAATTTGAATTTTTTACTCAACGAATTAAAAGATTTTTTTATTCTGGATTTAATTAAAGAAAATAAAGAGCATATTAAAATAATTTTGAAACCGGGATTTAACAATAAACAAGATGCAATTTATATTGACAGTCTCCGGTTAAGACAAATTTTGATTAATTTAATCAGTAATGCCGTAAAATTTACCGAAAAAGGAGAAATTACGATTTCTTATACATTAAATCAAGATTCCATGCTTCTTTTTTCCGTGAAAGATTCGGGTATCGGAATTCAGAAAAATGAATTAACTATAATTTTTGATCGTTTCAGACAATCGGATGAAAGCCACCAACGAAAATACGGCGGAACCGGACTCGGTTTAGCCATTGCCAAAGCATGTACAAATCTTTTAAACGGTAAAATATGGGTAGAATCCGAAAAAGGAAAAGGTTCCGAATTCTTCTTTACCGTTCCGTACAAACCGGTTATTTAGCCGACTTATTCCATTCCGAACAAAAAATAAGAACAATATTTTGAATTTTAAAGAAGTTAAATTTGCCGAAAAATTAAAAGATATTTTCATAAATAATCATAAAAAAGTATCCTTTTTTAAACAATATGAAAGCTGAAGGGTACCGTTTGTATTTTACATTCATAAAATACGATTACAGAATAAGAAGACATATATGAGAAAAATACCAACATTAAAATATAATAAATCCTTCACATGGGAAAAAGATGAAGTTTAAAAAGGATACGACTCTTTTTAATAAATATTATTATGCCGAATTGATGAAAAAATCAATATTATTTTTTGTTTCAAAGAAAAAAGAGCTTACAAATTGTAAACTCTTTTTTTAAGTCATTTTTGATATGTCATTTTATCAAAAACCTCTCAATTGCTTTTACGGCTCTGAAACCGTCGGCAATAGCACTGATAGCATCTGCTG
>CAZCPV010000243.1:1556-4201 GCA_964500765.1 uncultured Draconibacterium sp. | reverse complement strand
GAGAAATGGGACGAACTGACTATGCAAGACAAACAAGCTGAATTGATGAGTTTACAACAACGTATGCAGTCATACGAACAAAGTGCTCAAAAAGCAATTAACGATAAGCAAGTCGAATTATTGACTCCGATTACGGAAAAAGTCCAAAAAGCAATTAAAGATGTGGCTAAAGAAGGCAGCTATACTTTAATTTTTGACGAAGCATCTTTGTTGTATATTTCTAAAACACAGGCAACAGATGTAACAGATGCCGTTAAGAAAAAATTGGCTGTTAAATAATATAATTCTGCAAAGTTCATTTTCTAAACCTGCATTTTGTTAAGTTTTAACGAATGCAGGTTTAAATTTTTAATCGTAGTTTTTAAAATGCAGTTGCTAAGTTCACAACCCATAGGAATATTTGACTCCGGAGCCGGCGGCTTAACGGTTGCGTCTGCCGTAAAAAAAATATTGCCGAACGAAAAAATTATTTATTTCGGCGATACGGCACACCTCCCGTACGGAGACAAATCTTTTGAAACCGTAAAAAAATATGCTCTGCGAATTACCGATTTTCTGCTTCAAAAAAAATGCAAACTTATTTTAATTGCCTGTAACACAGCATCGGCAGCGGCATACGAAGCCGTTAAAGAAAGGGCAAAAAATAAAGCACTTGTATTAAATGTTATCGATCCGGCAACCGAGTTCGTTGCACAACAAAAAGAATTTAGCAAAGTGGGCGTAATCGGCACAAAAGGAACCGTCTCGGCAGGTATTTATACCGAAAAAATAAATGCCGAAAGCCCCGAAAAAAAAGTAGTTTCTCTTGCAACACCTTTGCTTGTCCCGCTTATCGAAGAAGGATTTATTTATGATAATATCAGCAATGCCGTTATAAAAGAATATCTTTCAAACAAAAAACTGGAAAATATTGATGCCCTCATTCTTGCATGTACACACTATCCGGTAATTAAAAATCAAATTCGAAAATTTTATAATTTTAAAACAAAAGTTATTGATTCGTCGGAAGTCGTAGCCCGAAAATTAAAGAAAGTATTAATTGACAATAACTTGCTGAATACAAAAAACACACTTCCCGAATACGAATTTTACGTTTCGGATTATACCGATTTTTTTGAAACTTTGGCAGAAATGTTTTTTGATGAAAAGATTACATTACAGAAAAAATATCTCTGAAAATTGCTGAAACAATTTCTTAATAAAAATACCCTTGAAGCCGGTTGCGACGAAGCCGGAAGAGGATGCCTTGCCGGTCCCGTATTTGCCGCTGCCGTTATTTTACCTCCCGATTTTAAAAACGAATTACTGAACGACTCTAAAAAACTTTCCGAAAAAAACAGATACATACTTAGAGAAGAGATAATTCGAAAATCTGTTTCTTGGGCAGTTTCAAGTGTTGATAATGAAGAAATAGACAAAATAAACATTCTGAACGCATCAATAAAAGCTATGCATCTTGCAATAATACAATTAGATACGATTCCGGAACACATTCTTGTTGACGGAAACAGATTTAAGCCCTGCAAAAATATTCCGCATACAACAATAATAAAAGGCGACGGAAAATTTATGTCAATTGCGGCGGCATCAATACTTGCAAAAACGTTTCGTGATGATTTTATGAAAAAAATTCATGATGAATATCCCGAATATCTTTGGAATAAAAATAAGGGCTACCCTACAAAAGCACACAGAAAAGCCATTGCAAGTTTCGGTATAACAAAATATCATCGTAAAACATTTCGCCTTCTTGCTTCGCAAACAAAAATAAATTTTGCTTAAACTTGATACTTTACCGTAAAAAGGATACTTTTGTCTTTTTTAATGTGATAACTATTTTTTATGAAAACAATTGCAGTTATTTTAATCAGTTTATTATCCGTTACAAACAATTCTTGTTTTAAAAAATTTGAATTAATCGGTGCGACATCACAAAAATGGACGGGCGGAAGACAAGAAACGGGTTTCGGAACTTATTATGAATTAACAATTGTCCCGAATACAAATTCAGACAATTTAATTTTTGATAAATTATGGATAGGTAAACGGTATTTTGATGTTCAATCTTTTCAAAAAGGAAAAAAAATGCGAAATAATCTTTTTGCAAAAGGCGATACGATAACAATACGGGTAAACAAAGATGAAGTTCATAAACGAATGCCCTTTGAAATAAAACCCGAAAATGAAGATAAAGAAAAATGTTTAACAGAAAAACATCCCGTCCCCAAAGAATATGAAGGCGAAGCCCTTTTATCTTATATCTTTAAAGGCAAAAGAAAATATTTCGAAATAAAACATTTTACCGTTTTAGAACCTGTTTACTATCCGTAACCTAAACTTTACAAACATTTAACTTTATAAACTTTCAACTTTTAACTACATTTAAGCGAATGAAAAAGAAAACATTATTAATGATACTCGACGGTTGGGGTATCGGAAAACACGATAAAGCAGACGTAATTTTTAACGGAGAAACACCCTATTTAGACAATTTAATGAAGGATTATCCGAATTCTCAATTAAAAACATACGGCGAAAATGTCGGTTTACCCGACGGACAAATGGGAAACTCGGAAGTCGGACACATGAATATCGGTGCCGGACGTATTGTATATCAAGACCTTGTAAAAATTAATAAAGCCGTT
>CAZCPV010000243.1:0-1456 GCA_964500765.1 uncultured Draconibacterium sp. | reverse complement strand
TATTACACAATGGACAGAGACAAACGTTGGGACAGAATAAAAAAGGGCTACGACCTGATGACCGCCGGTATCGGAAAAAAATACAAAAATGTATTAACCGCAATTGAAGATTCGTATAAAGAAAATAAAACAGACGAGTTTATCGAACCCGTTGTTTTAACCGACGATAATAATAATCCGCTCGGATTAATTAAAAATAACGATGTTGTTATTTGTTTCAATTTCAGAACCGACAGATTACGCCAGATAACCACCGTTTTAACACAAAAAGATATGCCCGAAGAAGGAATGCACACTTTTAATTTGCATTACCTTACGATGACCCGTTACGATGAGAACTTTAAAAATATCCGCATCATATACGATAAAGAAAATTTAAAAAACACGATGGGCGAAATCCTTTCAAAACTCGGTTTAAAACAACTTCGTATTGCCGAAACCGAGAAATTTGCCCATGTAACGTTCTTTTTTTCCGGCGGAAGAGACGAGCCGTTTCCGGGCGAAAAACGAATATTAATTCAATCTCCGAAAGTGGCAACCTACGACTTACAGCCCGAAATGAGTGCTTATAAAGTGGCTGATGCTTTGGTTGCCGAATTAAAAAACCGGGAAAACGATTTTGTTTGCCTGAATTTTGCAAACGGCGATATGGTAGGACATACCGGAATTTACGAAGCCATTTTAAAAGCCGTAAAAGCCGTTGACGAAAACGTAAAGAAGGTTGTTGAAACAGCAAAAGAAAACGGCTATACCGTAATGATAATCGCCGACCACGGAAATGCCGACAATGCCGTAAATCCCGACGGCTCGCCGAATACCGCACACTCTTTAAATCCGGTTCCCTGCATTTTGGTTGATAATGATTATAAAGAAATTCAAAACGGAATACTTGCCGATGTAGCGCCTACACTTTTGCATATTATGGATGTCGAAATTCCGAAAGAAATGACCGGTAAAATTTTAGTAAAAAAATAGCGAATGTTGCAGATAGAAGATACCTTAATTTCCGACAATTTAATTGAAAAAAAGTTCGTTTGCAACTTAAATGCTTGTAAAGGAATTTGCTGTGTAGAAGGCGATTCCGGAGCACCGCTTGAGGAAGAGGAAAGAAGTTTTTTGGATACCGAATTCGAAGAAATTAAACCCTTTTTAAGACCCGAAGGCATTGAAGCTGTTGAAAAAAACGGGAAATATTATATCGATTCCGAGTACGATTATGTTACGACTTTGGTAAACGAAAAAGAATGTGCTTATGCCGTATTTGAAGAAAACGGTACGGCATCCTGCGGTATCGAAAAGGCATATCTTGCCGGAAAATCAAGTTTTCGAAAGCCGCTTTCTTGTTGGTTGTATCCCGTTCGCACAAAAAAAATACAAAATATAACCGCCGTAAATTATGATATTTGGGATATTTGTAAACCGGCATTGATACAAGGCGAAAAACTCGGAGTTCCCG
>CAZCPV010000242.1:0-4220 GCA_964500765.1 uncultured Draconibacterium sp. | reverse complement strand
GAAAATTAATCAATCGCCGAATTTCAAGATACAGAAAAACGCTGATATACGACCGACTGAAAAAGTCCGACACAACACCGGCAGATACCCTTTCAGATAAAGAACGCTATAAGATTGTAAATAAGGAGTTTAAGCGAGAAGCAAAAAGAGAAGCAATTCGAAAAAACAAAGTAAGTTTAAAATACGACAAAAAAGAAGAGCGATTAAGACGGCGTTACAAATTATCTGACAATGAAATGATAATTCTGAACAAAGGAAAAGGAATGAAATTAAAAGGCAGTGAATTGATTATTTTTAAAAAAGCTCAAAAAAAACAAGAAAAATTTTCGACAAAACTGCTTAAACTAAGAAGAAAACGAAGTTTTGCCCTTCAAAATAAAGAAGTTCAAAAAAAGATGAGAAAAGACCAAAAACGTATTGCACAAAGAGATAAAGCAATACAAAAAAAGATAAATAAGAAAAAAAGAGACAAAGAAAGAAACCAAAAACATGATTCTTCCGAATACCCGAAACGTTGGTTTAAATAAAACATGCACATTTTCTAATCATTACAAAATAAAACACTTACCGTTTGTTTTCATAAGTTGAAATTAAAAAAACTTGCATATCCGTATAAAATTTTGTACATTTGCAAAACGAAAGAGTCTCGCAGTATCGTTTATACACCGAGATTCTTTCTTTTTTTGCTGTTTTAATCAAAGAAATATGTCAGACGTAGTTTATTTAACAGAAGAAGGTTTAAAAAAACTGAAAGAAGAGATTGAACACTTGACTATGGTTGAGCGTCCTAAAATTTCCAAACAAATTGCCGAAGCAAGAGACAAAGGAGATTTGTCCGAAAATGCCGAATACGATGCCGCAAAAGAAGCACAAGGTTTGATGGAAATGAAAATCGCTCAATTGCAGGCAACGCTCAGAAATGCTAAAATTGTTGATGAATCAATGATTGACACAAGCTATGTTCAAATAATGAATAAAGTGAAACTGAAAAATGTACAAAACGGTGCAATTACCGAATACACAATTGTTTCGGAACGAGAAGCCAACCTTAAAGAAAAAAAGATTTCCGTAAAAACACCTATTGCTAAAGGGCTTATCGGAAAGAAAAAAGGAGATAAAGTGGCTATTCAAATTCCTGCAGGAACAGTTACCTTCGAAATTTTAGACATTTCAATATAAAACACCGACTATGGCATCAATTTTCACGAAAATAATAAACGGCGAAATTCCTTCGTATAAAATTGCAGAAAACGAAAACTTTTTTGCCTTTTTGGATATTAATCCTTTAACGGAAGGGCACACATTGGTTGTTCCGAAAAAAGAAACCGATTATTTATTCGACCTTGACGACGAAACACTCGGAAATATGATAATTTTTGCCAAAAAAATTGCAAAAGCGGCAGACAAAGCAATCAACTGTAAAAGAGTCGGATTAATTGTTATAGGAACCGAAGTTCCGCATGCACATATCCATTTAATTCCGTTTAACGATGAAGCCGAATTAAACTTTAAAAGAGAAAAATTAAAATTGTCGGAAGAAAAATTTAAACAAATTGCCGAAAAAATTAAAGCGGCACTTTAAAATTTCTCCGACTGAAAATAAAAGACAAAGCACTCTTTTTTTAAGGGTGCTTTTTTGAATGTATTAAATTAAAGTATATTTTTGTCAACTAATTTTAATCAAACGAACAAATGAGTACACTTAAAAATTTGCCCAACTGGCACACCGTTAACATACAACCGCATTATACGGGGAAACTTAAAAAACTTGAAGAATTATCACGAAATATTTGGTGGTCGTGGAATACCGAAGCAAAAGAACTGTTTAAATATATCAGCAAAGAAGAAACAATTTCCGATTGTATCGACCCTATTTTAATGCTCAAATCCGTTACGCAAGAACGATTTGAAGAATTACAGAAAGATTCTCAATTTCTTAAAAAATTTGAAAAAGTATTTACTGCTTTTGATACCTATATCAATACCCCTTTTGACAAAAATCTGCCGTCAATTGCCTATTTCAGTATGGAATACGGCATGACAAACATACTCAAAATTTATTCCGGAGGGCTCGGTATATTAGCCGGCGATTATTTAAAACAAGCAAGCGATTCCGGCTATGACATGGCTGCAATCGGATTATTTTACCGTCAGGGTTATTTTACACAAACTATCTCACAATCGGGCGAGCAAGACGAAAAATATGAATCTCAACGATTTATGGATACGCCGGCAGAACTTGTCAAAGACAAAAACGGAAATGCCCTTACCGTTGCCGTTGAAATGGAAGGCAGAAAAGTATATGCACAAATATGGGAACTGAAAGTAGGAAGGATAAAATTATTTCTTCTGGATACCGACAGAAATGATAATTCGGAAGAAGATAAAGCCATTACCTACCGATTATACGGCGGAGATAATGAAAATCGATTACGCCAAGAAATGATTCTCGGCATCGGCGGTGTAAAAACGCTGAATTTATTAGGTATAACAAAAGATGTTTATCACTTAAACGAAGGACATGCCGCTTTTACCGTTTTTGAACGTTTGAAATGCCTTATGCAATCGCAAAAATTATCCTTTAACGAAGCACTTGAAGTTGTAAGAGCATCAAACCTTTTTACGACGCACACACCGGTTCCCGCAGGGCACGATGCCTTTCCGGAAAGTTTAATGATGCAATACATGGGCGACTATCCGAATAAGCTCGGAATTTCCTGGAATAAGTTTATTAATCTCGGGAAGATAAATCCCGAAGATAAAAACGAAAAATTTTCAATGAGTGTACTTGCGGCAAATACATCCCAAGAAATTAACGGTGTAAGTAAACTTCACGGAGAAGTTTCCCGAAAACGTATTTTTAATACCATGTGGCCGGGCTATTTTCCCGAAGAACTCCATATCGGATACGTAACAAACGGCGTACATTATTCTACCTGGACATCAAAACTTTGGCAAGAACATTTGGATAACAACGGCAAAATTGATTTTACAAGAATTTATCAAGCATCGGCAAAAGAAATTTGGCATATCCGTAAAAAACTTAAAAATCAATTACATGAGTACATAAACAATCTTATAGATTCGGTAAGAACTGCCGGAAGCGAAAATCCGAAACATCTGATAAAAATAAAAAACACTTTTAATAAAGATGCTCTGACAATCGGATTTGCCAGGCGATTTGCCTCCTACAAAAGGGGTAATTTATTGTTCAAAGATTTAGACAGATTAAACAGAATTGTGAATAATCCCGATTTTCCCGTTCAATTTATTTTTGCCGGCAAAGCCCACCCGAAAGACGGCGAAGGGAAAGGTATTATTAAAGAAATTGTTGAAATTTCAAAACGCCCGGAATTTATCGGAAAAATTCTTTTCTTAGAAAATTATAATATGACTTTAGCCAAAGAACTTGTTAAAGGCGTTGATGTTTGGCTCAACACACCTACTCGACCGCTGGAAGCATCCGGAACAAGCGGAATGAAAGCCGTAATGAACGGCGTTCTTAATTTCAGTGTTATAGACGGCTGGTGGGTTGAAGGTTACAAAGAACAAGCCGGATGGGCTTTAGCTCAAGAAAACAAATACAAAAACAACGAACTGCAAAACGAATATGATGCCGAACAAATTTATCGAAAATTAGAAAACGAAATTATTCCGTTGTATTATAAAAGAGACCGTGACGGACTGCCGGACGATTGGATTATGTATATTAAAAAATGTATTTCCGAAATAGCGTCGGAGTTTACTACCGAACGGATGATAAATGATTACAAAAATCGGTATTATTTAAAACTCAGAAATCGATATGTAAAATTAGCCGAAAATGATTTTGAAAAGGCAAAAGAAATTGCGGAATGGAAAGAAAATATTAAAAGTGAATGGAAAAAAATTAAAACGGAAGAATTTGATGTTAACGAATTGACGAATGTTTCCTTAATTCCCGGACAAACATACAAAGGCGGTATAAAGCTGAATATAAACGGATTAAAATCGGAAGACGTAGCCGTAGAAATGGTAATCAGCGAGTCAACAGCTTCGGGAGAACTCTTAATTACGAATATTATTAATTTAGAAAAAGAAACCGTTGAGGGTTCTTCTGTTTACTATTCGTTTTATTACACCCCGTCAAAACCGGGAAGTATTAATTATGCTTTCAGGATATACCCAAAACATCCTTTATTGGCACACAGGCAAGATTGTTCGATTGTTCGGTGGCTTTA
>CAZCPV010000241.1:0-4269 GCA_964500765.1 uncultured Draconibacterium sp. | reverse complement strand
AAAATTCAACTTTTTTAGTATAGGAATCACCGTTTTTAGAAAAGACAACTTCTTTGGTAAAGGGTTCTCGTCCCATGTGTCCGTATGCCGCCGTTTCTCTGAAAATCGGATTTTTAAGCCCGAAACGTTTTACGATGGCTGCCGGTCGCATATCAAAAAGTTCATTAACTTTTTCAGCAATTTCGCTGTCGCTGAAATCAACTTTTGCCGTACCGTAGGTATTCACATACAAACCGACCGGCTTTGCAACACCGATAGCATAAGCCACTTGCACCAATACCTCATCGGCAACACCCGCCGCAACCAAATTTTTTGCAATATGCCTTGTAGCATACGCTGCCGAACGGTCAACCTTCGACGAATCTTTTCCGCTGAATGCACCGCCGCCGTGAGCACCTTTTCCGCCGTATGTATCTACAATAATTTTTCTTCCGGTTAAACCGGTATCACCGTGCGGTCCGCCGATTACAAATTTTCCCGTAGGATTTACCAATAATTTAAAATCGCCTTTAAATAAAGCTCTTATATTTTCGGGCAGCTTGGCTTTCACATTCGGAATTAAAATATCTCTTACATCGGCATAAATTTTATCAAGCATTTGCTTATCGGCAGTTTCTTGTGATATGCCGTCGGCTTCAACAAATTCATCGTGTTGTGTCGAAATAACGATTGTATCAATTCTTAAAGGTTTATTGTTGTCGTCATACTCGATCGTAACCTGCGATTTTGAATCGGGACGCAGATAGGTCATAAATTTGCCTTTTTTGCGAATATCCGAAAGTTCAAGAAGTAATTTATGCGACAAATCAATCGGCAGCGGCATATAATTGTCGGTTTCGTTGTTTGCATAACCGAACATCATACCTTGGTCGCCGGCACCTTGTTCTTCTTCCGAATTTCGTACCACTCCGCGATTAATATCTTTTGATTGCTCGTGAATGGCAGAAACCACCCCGCAGGAATCGGCTTCAAATTTATATTCGCCTTTGGTGTATCCGATTTCTTTAATAACTTTTCTGGCAACTTCTTGTGTATCCACCCAAGCCGTTGTTTTAACTTCGCCGCTTAAAACGGTTAAGCCGGTTGTTACCAATGTTTCGCAAGCCACTTTCGATTCGGGGTCTTGTTTTAAAAATTCATCTAATAATGCATCCGATATTTGGTCTGCTACTTTATCCGGATGTCCTTCGGAAACAGATTCCGATGTAAAAAAATATGACATTTTGTAAGATTTTAATTTAATAATAAAATGAAGGGGAAAAATATAAACAGAAGACAATGTTTTAGCATTTTTTTCTGCGGTTGCAAGCAATCAAATCTTTCCGCCGAAGTGCAAAAATAATGATATTTAGATTAATTCCAAATAATAATATTGAATCGGACACAAACTAATATCAAAAAATATTAGAAATACAGTCAATTTAAATTTCATACAGATATCGCAGATTATTAGCAAAAATTCTGATAATTTTTATAAAACAATGCAACTTAATTTTTTATTTGAATCTTTACATAAAACAAAATCTTATTTAAAATGAACCGTTTACAAAAACACACAAGCTTTGCTGCTCTAATTGCTTTTACAGGCATTTTCATATTCCTTTTAGCCGAAAAAAAATTTGATAAACATAAAGCATACGAAAATTTTTTACTTTCAAAAACTTCTGAATTTTTAAATTCCGAAAAAGCCGGTTTAACAAAATTTGACAAACCGGAACAAGCTGCTTTTCAGGATTTTTTAATGACAACCGACCCGAAATTGGGCAGAGTTCCGTATGAACGCCTGTATAAAGCATACCAAAAAACAAAGCTGTATGCTCCTAAAACAGAAACAATTACATGGGAAAATATTCCGGTTGAAATGGGCGGACGGGCAAGAACTTTACTGTGGGACCCGAACGATACAAACGGAAATAAAGTTTGGGCAGGTTCGGTAACCGGCGGTTTATGGTACAACAACGATATTACGGATAATAACTCTGCTTGGCTGCCGGTCAACGATTTTTGGCAAAGTTTAAGTGTGGGCTCAATGGCTTACGACCCGAATAATACACAAATTTTTTATATAGGAACGGGTGAACCCGAAACAGCAGTTACTACTTATCGAGAATCTTCCGGAATCGGTATCGGACTTATGAAACCGACCGACGGCGGACAAACATGGAATTTGCTTTCGTCAACTTCCGATTTTAAATACATTACGGATATTGCAGTAAAAAACGAAAACGGAACAAGCGTTATTTATGCCGGTGTTGTTTCCGGCGTTTATCAAGGAGAAACCCAACAAAGTATCCCGAATGACGGGCTTTATCGCTCTGCCGACGGCGGAAATACATGGACACAAGTGTTACCGAATATTCCCGGAGAAACGGTTCCTTATTCACCTTCGGATATTGAAATAACGGCAGACGGCAGAATTTTTATAGGCACAATGCCTAATTTGAATGAAAAAGGAGCTGCAACTATCTTGTATTCCGATACGGGATTAAGCGGAAGTTGGACAACTTATAACGATTATATTTCAACCATATTAAATGAAACACCTTATAATATTCCGGGCAGAGTAAAATTGGCTGCGGCACCTTCCGATGCAAATATAATTTATGCGGCAATTGCTTCGGGTTCCGATACGGAAACTGTTGAATCATTTCGAAAGTGGGTTTGTAATCATATTATCCGTTCTGACAATAAAGGTGTAAGTTGGACGGAGAAAAACATTCCGGAAAGCGGCTGGGCTTATTTAGCATGGCATGCTTTGGTTTTAAAAGTTGACCCTACGGCCGGCGACAGCTTGTATGCCGGCGGATTGGATTTATACAAGTCAAACGACGGAGCAAATTCGTGGACAAACGTTTCTTATTGGAATGCCGGCGGGGACGACCATGCCTATGTTCATGCCGACCAACATAAAATTGCCTATAAACCCGGCAACCGTACAGAAATGATTTTTGCAACCGACGGCGGTGTTTTTTATACCTCTTCGGGAACAAGCAGCAGCCCTGTTTTTGAACAAAAAAATAAAAACTTAAATACTTTACAAAGCTACACTTGTGCTTTAAATCCGACTGATGCAAGTACCGATTTTCTTGCCGGATTACAAGATAACGGAACGGTTTTACACAGAAATAATTCTCCCGTAACCGTCGATGATATGATAAGCGGAGGCGACGGTGCTTACTGTTTTTATGACGAAGATAATCCGAATATTTCAATTACTTCGTATTACGATAATTCTTATTATTTCTGGAATAATTATAATTACAGTAATTCCGGAGGCGGAGGTTCGGGAACATTTGTAAGTCCGGCAGACTACGATTCTCGATTTAATAAACTATTTGCCAATGCCGTTACTTTTACCGGTCAAAATCAAAACAAAATATTACGAATAAGCAATATCCCGAATAATCCGACGGAAAATATTATTTCCGCAGGAACGGATTCAAACGTACCTTTTTCATGTGTTCGTGTTTCGCCGCACTCACCCGATAACAGCACAACTCTTTTTCTCGGTACAATGTCCGGAAAATTATATAAAACAGAACATGCCGGAACATCGCCTTCAAGCACGGAATTAACGGGAACAAATTTTCCGACGGCGGCAATTTCGAGTATCAGTTTCGGAGCTACGGAAAATTTTATTTTAGTTACTTTTTCAAATTACGGGGTTTCTTCGGTTTGGCTGACCGAAGACGGCGGAAATACGTGGACGGAAAAAGAAGGAAATTTGCCGGATATTCCGGTAAGGTGGTCGATTGTGCATCATCAAAACAATAAAAATGTAATGTTAGCAACCGAACTCGGTATTTGGACAACAGATGATATTACGGCGGATAATGTTGTGTGGTCGCAAGAAATAAACGGTATGGCAAATGTAAGAGTTGATATGTTGGATATGCGAAATTCGGATAATGCCGTTCTGGCAGGTACGCACGGCAGAGGTTTCTTTTTATCACATTACAATGTATATCCGGAAACTATAAAAAATCAAGAAAAAAACGAGCTGTCGGTATATCCGAATCCGACAAACGGAAAATTTTATATTAAACAGGGAAATTCGGAAAATAAAAGCTATAAAATTTTTGATATAAACGGACGATTGATACAGCGGGGAATTTTAAATTCCGAAATCTCCGAAATTGATTTAAGCAAAGAAAAAAGCGGAAATTATTTTATAAAAACAGCAGGGAGAATTTATCGTATAAATTTACTGAAATAATTAGGGACATTCAGTAAACATCCAACTGTTTAAAACTAAGACAAATAGTTAAT
>CAZCPV010000240.1:0-4281 GCA_964500765.1 uncultured Draconibacterium sp. | reverse complement strand
CAAATTTAATCAATTAAATCCTGAATAACAACAGCCGCACAAAACATTCCGAAAATTGCCGGCATATAGGATACGGTACCGACATTGGTTTTCTTATTTTTACTTTCTTCTTTTATTATAACGGTGCGTTCAATTTTTTCGGAAGAAAAAACGGCTTTAAAACCGGTTCGTATTCCGAATTTGTGAAGACGTTTTCGCAGCATACGTGCCAATCCGCAATTATAGGTTTCCGAAATGTCGGCAATTTTTATTTTTTCGGGATTTAGCCGTCCGCCGGCACCCATTGAGGACACAAGCGGAATGTTTCGGGACAGGCATTCTTTTATTAAATTTACCTTCGGCATTAATGTATCGATAGCGTCAATAACATAGTCGGGTTGTGTTTCGTCTAAAATTTCCCCGATATTTTCGTAGGTAATAAAATTTTCTTTTTTATGAATAATTATACCGGGGTTTATGTCTTTCAGTCGTGTTTCAAATACATCGGTTTTCTTTTTTCCGACGGTTGAATGCAGTGCAATAAGTTGCCGGTTGATGTTACTTTCGTTTATTGTGTCGGCATCGATAAGGGTTAATTTTCCGATACCGGCTCTTGCAATTTGTTCGGCGGCATATCCGCCTACGCCGCCTAATCCTGCAATTAAAACATGGGTATTTTGAAGTTTCTTGAAATTTTCTTCACCGACCAATAAAACGGTTCTGCTATGTTGATTATCAGGCATTTATTTTAAAGCATTTTTGAAAATTTTCGAAAATTGTCAGTTTTATTTTTTCAAGAGAAATCTCTTTTAATTCTGCTGCTTTCATATAAATTTCTTTTATGTCTTTTGCGGCATCATCGGTTTCAAGAAAAACAGTTTCAATCGGAATTTTTTTAAAAACTTTCGGAACTTTTGATTTTTCGTTGAAGAGTTCGTGTCCGAACGAAAAATAACAACCGAATTTCAGCAATTCTCCGGCTGTTGTGCTGTTTCCGGAATAACGGTGAATAATTACGGGGATTTCGGGCTTTTCTTTTTTCAGAATTTCGAGTAAATCGGAATATGCTTTTACACAGTGAATAATTGCGGGTTTTTTTAATTGTTTTGCAATATTCAACTGTTTTACGAAGACTTCTTTTTGAAGTATAAAATCCGGATGCAGTTTATCCGCTCCGATTTCGCCGACGGCAAGCACATTTTTCAGCGAAGCCGATTTTTTTACGATTGAAAGTTGTTTTTCAAGATTAACTTTTGAAACATTCCAAGGATGTATTCCTACGGAATAAAATTTATCATTTTTGATTTTTTCGACATCTTCCGGAAAAATATTTATAAGAGAAAATCCGGTTTTCAACAAGTTATGTGTATGAATATCAATAAACTTCAATTTCAAAAAAACAGATTTTTATTTTTTAATATTTTTAATACCTTTTTCGATACGTAACAGGGTTTCTTCTTTGCCGACGGTTGAAATAATATCAAAAAGATGCGGACCGCCGCCGGTTCCGGTTAAAACCAATCGCAAAGGATTAAGAACCTTTCCGAAACTCAATTCGTTTTTTTCGATAAATGTTTTAACAACATGTTCGGTATGTTCGGTTGTGAACCGTATTTCCGGTATATCTTCAAGAATGTCATAAATTTGTTTCATCAATCCCGGAGTATCTTCTTTCCAACGTTTTTTAACAACTTTCGGGTTGTATTCTTCCGGTGTTTTGAAGAAAAATGCTGCTTGCGAACAAAAATCCGTTAATAAGTGCATTCGTTCTTTTACCAACCCTACAACTTTTTCAACATATAAAGCATCAATATCGGGGTATTTTTTTTCGATTTCCAGAAGAAGGTAATCGGTAAGTATGTCGTTCGGCGTATGAATAATGTATTGTTGGTTAAACCATTTTGCTTTTTCGGGCGAAAACCGGGCACCGCTTTTATGCACTTTTTGCAAATCAAATTCTTTTATCATTTCATGAAGCGATAAAATTTCTTTGTCATGTTCGGGGCTCCAACCAAGCAATGCCAACATGTTGATAAATGCTTCGGGCAGGTAACCGTTTTCTTTGTATCCGGCAGAAATTTCGCCGCTTTCGGGGTCTTTCCATTCAAGCGGAAAAACCGGAAATCCGAGTTTGTCGCCGTCGCGTTTGCTTAATTTTCCTTTTCCGCTCGGTTTCAGCAAAAGCGGGAGGTGTGCAAATTGCGGCATTTCATTTTCCCAACCGAAAGCACGATACAACAACACATGCAGGGGTAGGGAAGGCAACCACTCTTCGCCTCTGATGACATGGGAAATTTGCATTAAATGATCGTCAACGATATTTGCAAAATGATAGGTGGGCAGTCCGTCGGATTTAAAAAGCACCTTATCGTCTAATTGTGAGGTGTTTACCTTAACTTCTCCTCGTATGATGTCATAAACATTAAGTTCTTGAATTTGAGGGATATTAAAACGGATAACATAAGGTTCGCCGGCTTCAATTTTGGCAAATACTTCATCATCAGACATTGTAAATGAGTTTTTCATTTCACCTCTTGTTTGTGCATTGTATTGTCTGACTGACGAGCCGCTTTCTTCCAATCGCTTTCTTAATGCGTCTAATTCATCGGGTGTGTCAAAAGCATAGTAGGCACTGCCGTTATTGAGTAATTTTTTTATGTGTTCGTTATAAATGTTTTTTCGTTCCGATTGGCGATACGGTCCGAAATTTCCGCCTTCATTGATGCCTTCGTTAACTTTTATGCCGCACCATTCCAGAGATTTTATGATGTATTCTTCCGTTCCCGGGACATAACGCATTTGGTCGGTATCTTCAATTCGCAAAAGAAAATCGCCTTTGTGTTTTTTTGCAAACAGATAGTTAAAAAGTGCGGTTCTTACTCCGCCGATATGAAGCGGTCCTGTTGGGCTGGGTGCAAATCTTACTCTTATCTTTTCGTGCATAATTTTTGTATTTATTTATGAGTTAAGTGTAAAAATATCCTGCGGGTTTAAATTTGCAAAAATCTAAATATTTAATTTTCTGATATTAAGTTAATTAATACAAACCCGCAGGGTCTGCAAATACAAAATTTACATTTTTGTACGGTATTTATTTTATGCAAATGTAAGGCAATATAAGATGTTTGCAAAATGTAATTTCAGAAAGAAGAAATTCAATGTTAAACAATAAAAAAGAGCGGTTAAAAAACCGCCCTTTTTTTCAATTTGAATATTACAAACACTAATTTATTACAATTTTTTTCATAATATTTACTTGTTTTCCGGTAATGCTTATAAAATATATTCCGGAAGCGTATTCGGTTAAATCAATTTCATGAGTTTTATCTCCGGATAATTGTTCGATATAAACCGATACTCCGAGTTGATTGACCACGGATATTTTAATTTTTCCGGAATAATTTCCGGTTTTTAAGGTAAATAAACCTTGATTAGGATTAGGATACACCTCAAAAGATGTATTAATGTTTTTAACGGATACTGTTGAAGGTAATACCGTAATATCTTCTTGTGCTGAATTTTCACAGGTGTTGGCATCAGCATAAGTATAGGTTATGGTATGTGTTCCTTCACCTGCATCTGCGGGATTAAACGTATTGTTATTTACACCGTTTCCGTAAAAGGTTCCGCCTGCCGGACTTCCTCCTGTAAGGGTAAATGCCGGATCGCTTACTTCAACATCTTCAAAGGCATCTAAGGTTACATCAGGTAAGGCATGAACCGTAATTTGCAGAGCATCGGAAGCTTGTCCGGTTCCGCAAGTATTTACGGCACTGACAGAAATTGTTGCCGTTCCGTTAAAATTATTTATCCAATTAACATTTCCGTTTGTTCCCGCACCGGATATACTGCCTGCTTCCGACGGATTTAAATTCCATACATAAGAATCAGCATCAGCTACATCATTCGTACTGTATAAAGTATTTGCACCGCCTTGACATAATTCAATATCGCCTGTCGGTGCATCGGCTTGAGCCGGGACATCAATTGATGTTATTGAGATGTCTGAGTTTACTTGGTCTGTTCCGTCATCAATAGTTACCGTATAAACCGTATTTTCTGTCGGAGTAACAACAGGATTTGCCTCTGTTGAAGTAAATCCGGAAGGAACAGATGTCCATGAATACGTGTATGTTCCGCTGCCGCCTACGGCATTTGCATGTATGGTTGTTGACGAACCGTTACATACTTCATAATCGTCAGCAGAAGCATTTGAATGAAGGGCTAAGTCATCAACAACATGCAAAGTTACCGGAACAACTACTTGAGGTTCATCTGTATCATTGCTGTTGATTGTAATGT
>CAZCPV010000239.1:0-4297 GCA_964500765.1 uncultured Draconibacterium sp. | reverse complement strand
CCTTTTATTTTTGAAAAATAATTACTCATAATGTTACATTTTAGATTAATATTTTAATTTTATTGCCCAAATATAAGAAATTGTTTTCGGAAAATGAAATTTACTTGATATAAATTATTCGGGGAGTACTTCCGGGAAAAAACCGACGGTATCCAACTTTAATACGGGTGTTGACTGAACATTGCTTTTATTTAATTTTCTGTCAACGATATAAAAATCAAAATAAACGGAATCGTAGGGTAAATTTCCGTCTCCGTTGTATGAAAAAATAATATCCGTAAAAATATCGGCGATTAGGGTTTTATTTTGTCCTTGCGGTTCAACATAAGGAACTCTGAAATTTCTTTGTTTACTTGAATCAACTTTTACCGTATCTCCGTTGACAATTTTATAAAGTGTTGTAAATAAATTGTTAGAATACAAACTGTCGGGAGCATAAATTCCCGCGGTATCTTCTTCTTTTAGGCCGATATTTCCGTCTCCGTCAATAATTCCGAATTTTAACCGGTACACTTTATTATTACCTCCGAGCAAATCAACGGAATCTTTCAACTGAATTTGTTCAAATTGAATTTGCGGTATATCGGAATATTTTTGCGGTTCGGGACAAGCCGTTAAAATACCGATTAAAAAAAACAATAGAAAAATATGTATGTTTTTTATTTTCATTGCCTTTTTTCTTTCTTTTTATTTCTGAAAAATAATTTTAAGGGCACTCCGGTAAAGTTGTAATGTTCTCGCAATTTATTTTCTAAAAATCGTTTATACGATTCTTTCACGTAATTCGGCATATTGCAAAAAAATGCAAATGTCGGCGAATAAGTCGGTATTTGTGTAACGTATTTTATTTTAATATATTTTCCTTTATGGGTCGGCGGCGGATTATTTTCAATTTCTTCAAGCATCACCCGATTGAGTTCGGCAGTCGAAATTTTTCTTGTTCTGTTTTTATAAACTGTCAAAGCCGTTTCTACTGCTTTATAAATACGTTGTTTTGTTAAAGCGGAAACAAATAAAACCGGTACATCGTTAAACGGTGCTAATTTTTTTCGTATCTCCGCTTCGTATTTTTTCATTGTATTCGTTTCTTTCTCAAGTAAGTCCCATTTATTTATTAAAACAACAACACCTTTACTGTTTTTAACAATAAGATTAAAAATATTCAAATCCTGTGCTTCGACACCTCTCTCGGCATCAATCATCAACATACATACATCGGCATGTTCAATGGCTTTTACGGCTCGCATAACCGAGTAATATTCAACATCTTCAAAAACTTTATTTTTTTTACGAATACCGGCGGTATCAACCAAAATAAAATCGTATCCGAATTTATTGAAGCGAGTATTTACGGTATCTCTTGTTGTTCCGGAAATATCCGTTACAATATTTCTTTCCGCTCCCAAAAAAGCATTAATTAAAGAAGATTTTCCGGCATTCGGTCGCCCTACCACGGCAAATTTAGGCAACTCTTCTTCGTTTTCGGAAAATTTGTCTTTCGGAAAAGCTTTCACCACCTCATCTAATAAATCTCCGGTTCCGGAACCGTTTACGGATGAAATATTATATAATTCTTTAAATCCGAATTTATAAAAAACATGAGAATCATATTGCAAAGTACTGTTATCAACCTTGTTAACCGTTAAAAAAACCGGTTTTTCAGTTTTGCGAAGCATTTTTGCAACCGTTTCGTCCAAATCGGTAATACCCGTTGTAACATCAACAACAAATAAAATTACATCGGCTTCTTCAACGGCAATCATCACTTGCTTTCTGATTTCTTCTTCAAAAATATCATCCGACCCATGCACATATCCACCGGTATCAATAAGTTTAAAATAGGTTCCGTTCCATTCCGATTCCCCGTAATGTCTGTCTCTCGTAACACCGCTTGATTCGTGAATAATCGCTTTTCGCTGTTGTGTTAAACGATTGAAAAGTGTTGATTTCCCGACATTCGGTCTTCCTACTATTGCTGCAATATTTCCCATACTTTGGTATATAATTTGCAAAGATAAGAAAATTAGAATGAATAAAAGATTTAAAATTTTTAAGAACGAATAAGATTCTTTAAAATAAAAAAGTAAAAATATTTACGAAACATTATGATTTTAAAGAATTTATATTTAATTTTGCAAATTGAATTTCAACAACCTGACTAATACTGAATTTACTATGACATTCATTTTTAAAATATTGTCATGAGAGCGAGCAAATATCGATTTAATCCCGAGACTTTAACTTATGAATTAGAAAAGTCGAGATTTACAAAGTCATTTTTTAAATCATTTTTACCTAAATTGTTAATTTCCGTCTCTTTAGGTATCATTTTTTTCTATCTATTCTCTTCTTTTATTAAAAGCCCTGATGACTTTTTGGCAGATGAAAACAGCAATGAAATAAAATTAAAATACGAGTTTCTTAATAAAGAATTAAATTATACCGTTAAAACGTTAGCCGAACTTCAACATCGGGATGATGATGTTTACAGAATGATTTTTCAGGCGGAACCGATTCCGACATCTAAGAGAAAAGCGGGTTTCGGCGGCAATACAAGACCGAAAATATACCCTGATATTGAAAATTCCGATATTTTAAACAGCACCATCCAAAAAACAGATATTTTATCTAAAGTAATGTTGGTTCAATCAGAATCGTATGATGAAATTTTTGATTATGTAAAAAACACTGAAAAATTAGCTTCATGTATTCCGGCAATTCAACCGATTGCTTTAGACGATTTAACTCATTTCGGGTCTTCTTTCGGTATGCGATTTCATCCGATATTAAAAATTTGGAGAATGCATGACGGCGTGGACTTAACCGCTCCGAGAGGAACAAAAATTCATGCATCCGGAGACGGAATTGTGTTCAGAGCTAACAATACACACGGCGGATACGGAAAAGTTGTAAAAATAAATCACGGTTTCGGCTATATCACGGTATATGCTCATATGAGTAAAATATTGGTTCGCCCGGGGCAACATGTTAAACGCGGTGATGTTATCGGCTTGGTAGGAAGTACAGGATTATCCGAAGCACCTCATTTGCATTATGAAGTAAGAATTAACGGACGGCCGGTAAATCCGATAAATTTTTACTATGAAGATTTAACTGATAAAGAATATTATGATATGATTGAAGCTTCGTCGAAAGCAGAAACACATATTTATGAATAAAAAAAATTGAAGAAATTAAAAAAACTCTTCATAAAAATATTCCATTGAAGAGTTTTTTTTAAACATAAATTAATATATTTTAATAAAAATAATACGGGAAGATATAGAATGGGATTATTCAGCTTTTTAAACAAAGAAATTGCCATGGATTTAGGCACGGCAAATACAATTATTATCGAAAATGATAAAATTGTTGTTGATGAACCGTCGATTGTTGCTATCGGAGAAGGTGACAAATTAGTTGCTTTGGGACATAAAGCCCGACAGATGCACGGTAAGACCCATGAGGGCATCAGAACGATAAGACCTTTACGGGACGGTGTTATTGCCGATTTTATGGCTGCTGAATTAATGATTCGCGAGATGATTAAAATAGGGACTTCAAAATCCAAGTTTTTTTCACCGTCTTTAAGATTGGTCGTTTGCATCCCTTCGGGAAGTACTGAAGTTGAGATAAGAGCGGTAAGAGACTCATCGGAACATGCCGGAGCCAGAGAAGTTTATATGATTTATGAACCGATGGCAGCAGCTTTGGGTATGGGTGTTGATGTTGAAGCACCTTCCGGGAATATGGTTGTTGATATTGGCGGCGGGACTACAGAAATTGCCGTAATTTCTCTCGGCGGAATTGTCAGTAATAAATCCATTCGTATTGCGGGAGATGATTTTACGCAAGATATTCGTGAATATATGCGTCATCAACACAATATAAAAATCGGTGAACGTACCGCTGAAAAAATTAAAATAGAAGTCGGTGCGGCAACTACAGATCTCGACAATATTCCGGATAAATTTATTGTAAGAGGGCCGCATCAAATGACGGCATTGCCGATTGAAATACCTGTTTCTCATGAGGAAATTGCACATTGTTTAGACAAATCAATTGCTAAATTAGAACTGGCAATTATTAATGTCCTTGAAAAAACACCGCCTGAATTATATGCCGATATTCATCAAAAAGGAATTTTTTTGACAGGGGGCGGTGCTTTATTAAGGGGACTGGATAAACGACTGACGGAAAAAACAAATATGAAATTTCACATTGCCGAAGATCCTTTGCATGCAGTTGCACGCGGAACGGGGATTGCATTAAAAAATATTGATAAATTCAAATTCTT
>CAZCPV010000238.1:0-4358 GCA_964500765.1 uncultured Draconibacterium sp. | reverse complement strand
CATTCTTTAATTGATTTATCAGTTAGTGAGCGAAAATCTTTTCTGCTTAATTCAACTTCATATACTCCGTATTTATCCGGAGGTTTAATAATTTTATTTATAATAACCCTTCCATTTTCTACACCCAATTTATGATGAATCCCAAGAACTTTGTTGTTGTAGACATCTCCAAATACTGTATGTTGAAGAAATTCTATTAAGTTTGGCCCCGGTTTTTTCTCACTTAAGAACATCCCGGCCATTTCTTCAATATTTCCATCCAATGTTATTCTGTCTCTTTCTTTTTTAGGTAGAGCTTTAAAAATTTTATCTTTTAATTTAAGTTCCTCTAATGAATTATACAAATTAAAATCCGAAAAATGATATTCAAATATTTCTGTTTCTCCTTTTTCATCGCAAAAAGATATTTGTTTAGGAAATTTATATATTTTATATCCATTGTAAGCACTCTTAGCAGGAGATGCAAGTTTGTGTATTGAATAGATATATTCTTTTTCCTTTTTCACTACTCAATTTCTATTTTATCAATTTTTTTCAATAATCTGTCAGTTTCGGAAAGGGCAACAATAATTTTTTGACAAGACAAAATATCAACAAATGTTAATTGTTTATCTTTATCATTTTATTGAGCTTCTTGCAGCTTGTCTGCCGATTTCAATCAATTCTTCCGCCTTATAAAAATCAAAGGTATTGCCTGCATGCCTCGAAATTTGAATAAGAATATCCGGCTTGTAAAGTTGCACGGACATTTCGGATAATTTAAAAATCATTGCCCGTGTTGCATAGTCAATCAATTTTAAATAGCCCGGTTTTCGCATATCTTTTTTATGCGAATCAATCAGTTTTAATTTTTTTGAAATTGCAGATTCTTTATTCAAAATTTTTATTTTTTTTACCGGTTCTTTATCTCTCTTTTCAATCTTGTTAGGAATATCGGCATACACATCAACGGCAACAAGTATATCATTTTCCGTTCGGTGAACACGATTCAGCGGTAGCGGATTTAAAACACCGCCGTCAACCAAAATAACATTGTCTTTATTTACCGGTTTAAAAACCGTAGGAATAGCCGTTGATGCACGCATAGCATCGTAAACACTGCCTTTACTGAAAATAACTTCCTTTTCGTTCATAATATCGGTTGCCACCGCAACAAAGGGGATTTCCAAATCTTCAATATTTTTATCCGGAATAAAAGTTCGCATAGCTTTAAAAACTTTTTCACCTTTTATTAAACCGCTTTTACTGAATGTAAAATCCATTAAATTAAGTACATCTGTCTTTTTCAGCGATAAAAGCCATTTTTTGTAATCCTCTATACACCCCATTGCATAAACTCCCGCCACAACGGCACCCATTGAACTTCCGGCAACCGATTTAATTTCAAAACCCTGTGATTCCAACTCTTCTATAACGCCTATATGAGCAATTCCTCTCGCCCCGCCGCTTGACAAAACCAATGATACCTTTTGTTTCTTCATTATTCTTGATGTTTTAAATTATTGAACGAAAATCATAAAAATATAATTAATTCAGAAACTAAAAAAACTATATCTTTGGAAATTGTTTTAAACAAAACTTTATTTTATGGTTCCGAGAAAAAAAAATCGCTTAATACCTCTGTTAATTTCGATATTTTTTATGCTGTTTATGCTGTTTACGGCATGCAAAAACCACATTCAGAAAGACCTTACAAAAGAGAGTATTATACCCGAACCGGTTTCTGTTAAAGCAACAAACAGCTCTTTTGAGCTTACAAAAAAAACAGTTATTTATATTGAAAAAGATAATGCGGAAATAAAACAAATTGCAGAATACTTCTCCGGTATAGTGAATAAATCGACAGGTTTCAATATTAAAGTAAAATTATTTAATAAAAAATTCAAATCGGGAAACCTCTATTTCTCTGTTTCCGACAGTATTTTAAAAAAACACGGAAAAGAGGCATATAAATTGAAAATTACGGAAGATTTCGTTCTCTTGTCGGCAAATTCTCCGGAAGGTTTATTCAGAGGAATTCAAACATTAAGACAAATTTTGCCTGCAAAAATCGAATCGAACACCGTACAAAAAGGACCTTGGTTAATTGCAACAGGAATAATCATCGATTATCCGGAATACGCATACAGAGGAGCAATGCTTGATGTTGCGAGACACTTTTTTCCCGTAAAAGATATAAAACGATTTACAGACCTTTTAGCTTATTATAAAATAAATGTTTTGCACTTGCATCTTTCCGACGACCAAGGTTGGCGTATTGAAATAAAATCTTATCCGAAATTAACTTCCGTAGGCGGAAAAACCCAAGTAGGCGGCGGAAAAGCAGGATATTACACCCAAAAAGATTATAAAAATATCATTAAATATGCTCAAAAGCGTTATATAACAATTATTCCGGAAATTGATATGCCCGGACACATCAATGCGGCGTTAGCATCTTATCCGGAATTGAATTGCAACGGTAAAGCCCCCGAATTATATACCGGCACCGATGTGGGATTCAGCAGCTTATGTGTTAAAAAAGAAACAACGTATCAATTTATTGATTCCGTAATCGGAGAACTGGCAAAATTAACCCCCGGAAATTATATTCACATCGGCGGCGACGAATCGCATGCAACAAAGCCGAAAGAATATATAAAATTCATTAACAGCGTAAAATATATTGTAGAATCTCATAATAAAATAATGATCGGTTGGGACGAAACGGCAAATGCAGCTATTGACGATAAAAATATTATTCAATTTTGGGCAAACAAAAAAAATACATTGAAAGGAGTTCGTAAAGGTGCCCGAGTAATTATGTCTCCGGCAAAGAAAATTTATCTCGACATGCAATACGATTCTACAACCGTTTTCGGTTTGCATTGGGCGGGATATATTGATGTTGATACGGCATATCTGTGGAATCCGGCTGCATATATAAAAGGTGTCTCTAAAAAAGATATTCTGGGTATAGAAGCTCCGCTATGGACTGAAACCGTTACAAAAATGAAAGACATAGAATATATGGTTTTTCCCCGCTTACCCGGAATTGCCGAAATCGGTTGGTCTTCCCCCGAAGTAAGAAATTGGGACGATTATAAAAAACGTCTCGGAAAACATGCCGAACATTTTAAGTATCTGAATATCAATTATTATAAATCAAAACTGATTCCTTGGAATTTAAACAAAAATGAAAAAACTTTTTGAAGAAAATAAAGCATTTTTAATTCCCTATTTGTCAATAATTCTGATAATTGTTGTTATTTTATTAAAATATGATAAAATCAATATTCACATTTTCATCAACAGGCATAATTCAATTGGTTTCGATTATTTTTTTAAATATGTTACTTGGCTCGGCGACGGAATTGTTGTTACAATTATCGCTGTTTCATTATTATTCGTAAAATATCGTTATGCCTTTATTACCGGCTTATCGCTGATATTAACCGGAATTACCGTTCAAATTCTGAAACATACGATTTTTTCCGCAGATTTAAGACCGGCACTCTTTTTTAAAACATACTATAAAGGAAATTATATACTTCATACAATACCCGGAGCCGAACCGGCAAATTTCTTTTCATTTCCTTCCGGACATACAGCGGCGGCATTTGCTTTGTTTTTTTCTCTATCACTATTCGTAAAAAGTAAGAGCATAAAATTTTTGTTTTTTATTTTTGCCGTTTCAGTCGGCTATTCAAGAATTTATTTATCTTGGCATTTTTTAAGCGATGCTTTGGCAGGTTCTGCAGCAGGCGTTTTGATAACAACTGTATGTTACTTATTTATAAACAAATATAAAAATCCGTTTTTAGAAAAATCTTTATTAAAAAAAAATAAATGAGCAATAAAATAAAAGAATTTAACGAATATCGCGAAAAGATGAACCAATTAATATTATCGCACGATAATTTGGTTATCAAACGTCTTTTTAATTTAGATATGAAAACCTATCAAGACGGTGCCTTATCCGGAAAGGTAAAAGAAATGCTCGGGTTGGCAACTTCAATGGTTTTACGTTGCGACGATTGTATTAAATACCATCTCGAAAAATGTAAAAATCTTAATGTAAACGATAAAGAAATGTACGAATTGTTTTCGGTGGCATTGTTAGTCGGCGGGTCAATTGTTATAACCGCATATGCGAAGAGCTGCTGAATATTGGCTTGAATTAAACTCAAAATTGCCGCTGATTCACTAATTAAAATGAATTATCAAGAACACTTAAACAAAAAAATAAAAATTATATGTTATTTAAAATTCGTGAATCCGTGGCTAAAAAAAAATTGCCACTAATTCACTAATTAATAATAAATTATTGAATTAGGTTTTTAATTTCGCAAGATATAAATAAATGTTATTTTTGTAAA
>CAZCPV010000237.1:0-4365 GCA_964500765.1 uncultured Draconibacterium sp. | reverse complement strand
ATCGTCTGTTACTTGAAAAAAAAGAAAGTGAGATTGAACAAAACAAAAAATTAATAAAAAACAAAAACTTTATAATAAAATACGGAATTATAGGTGCCGTTATTTTTCTTTTTCTTTCAATATTGTTAGTAATTCTTTTTATCAGAATTAAAAAACAAAAAAATAAATTATCCGAATTAAAACAATTACAAGATTATTTGATAAATAATTTACCGGTTTCCGTTTATTTAAAAGATGTAAATTTCAGGTATAAATTGGCAAATAAATCATTTGCCGATTTGTTGGGTTTAAGTTTAACCGAATTAATAGGAAAAAGCGACAGAGAATTAGACCAAGAAACAAAGTATGAAGATATTGATATGCAGGTAATTGCAATGAATAAAGCAATTAAACCGATAACCGAAAAATTTATAAATCAGGAAGGAAAAGAACTTTGGGTATCAATAAAAAAAGTACCGTTTCATGATATTAACGGAAAAGTTGCCGGGGTAATAGGTGTTGTTTCCGATGTTACGGAATATACAAAATTAAATTTTCGATTACAAAAAGCATTAGATGAAACACGAAAAAAAAATAAACATATAAAGCAGATTAACAGAGATATAAATGACAGTTTAATTTATGCGAAAACAATACAGGATGCCGTTCTTCCTTGTAAAAATTATTTGAATACGGTATTAAAAAATTATTTTTTGATATACAGAAGCAGACAAATTGTAAGCGGTGATTTTTATTTTGTAAAAGAAATTAACGAAACCCTTACAGTTGCTCTTGCCGATTGTACCGGACACGGTGTCCCCGGCGGTTTTCTTACAATGCTTTCAATAAGTTTCTTACACCAAATTACTGCGGAAAATACAAAATTAATTCCTTCGGAAATTCTCAATAAACTGCGGGAAAATATTAAAGTAATTTTTAATACCGAAGATAATCAAAATAAAAACGGATTGGATATTGCTCTTTGCACCGTTGATAAAAAAAATCAAAAAATGCAATTTTCGGGTGCCTATAATTCCTTGTTTTTATTAAGAAACAATGAACTTACGGAATATAAAGCAACACGCATTCCCATAGGTTATTATTTTGCCGAAAAACAATTTAAAAATTATGAAATCGACTTAAAAAAAGGCGATATTGTTTACCTGTTTACCGATGGTTTTAAAGATCAAATAGGCGGAAGTGAAAACAAAAAGTTTACTTCAAAACGTTTAAAAAGTTTGATACTGAAAAATCATAAATTGCCGATGGATAAACAAAAAGAAATTATTGAAAACACGTTTATTGAGTGGCTCGGAGATAATGAACAATTTGATGATGTCTCGATGCTTGCATTTAAACCCGTTGAATAAAATTTAAAATCAGACTTTCTTTATTAAAACAATACGTTTTTATTTCCCGTTATAAAAAAAAATCCCCTATTTTTACCGAAAATCTTTTAATTGTTATAAAATGAAAAAATTCATCAAAATTTTACTGATAATTATTGTTGTTTTTATTGCGGCAATTATTCTGTTACCGATAATTTTTAAAGGCAAGATTCTCACTGCCGTACAAGAAGAAGCCAATAACAGTTTAAATGCAAAAGTCGGATTTGCCGATGTAAATTTATCTCTAATAAGTAATTTTCCGAATTTAACGGTAAAAATTAAAGACCTTACAATTACCGGTATTGACACTTTTGCAACCGATACTTTAATTGATTTTAAAAGTTTAACGGCAACTTTGGATATTATGAGCGTTATTTCCGGCGATGAAATAAAAATTAAACGCATTTCGCTCGATAAGCCGATTATAAATATTAAAATTCTGGCTGACGGAACCGCAAATTACGATATTGCAAAAGAAGATACCGCATCGGTTGAGGCAACCGATACCGCAAGCGAAAATTCCGCATTCAAATTAAATTTAAAAAAGTTTGAAATTAACAACGGAAATATCGTATATGATGATAAATCAAGTGATGTTTACGCTCGTCTTCAAAATCTTAATTTTATACTTTCGGGCGATATGACGGAAGACCTTACAAATTTAAAAATAAACATGACTTCGGATACAATGACCGTTGCTTCCGGCGGAATAAAATATCTGAACAAAGTAAAAACCGTTTTCGATTCCGAACTGAAAGCCGATTTGGCAAATTCCGTTTATACCTTTAAAGACAACGATTTAAAACTGAACGAAATTGATTTGGGTTTCGACGGAACCGTAAAAATGCCTTCCGACGATATCGATATTGACATAACTTTCAAAACCAAAAACACGAAATTTAAAGATGCCCTTTCGATGGTGCCGGCAATTTATAAAACCGATTTTGATGACATCGAAACTTCGGGACAATTTAAACTCGACGGTTATGCTAAAGGAATTTACAACGATACGAATATGCCTGCATACGGCGTAAATTTACTCGTAAAAAATGCCCGATTTAAATACCCCGACTTGCCGAAATCCGTCGAAAATATAAATGTGGACATGAAAGTTGATGCAAAAGAAGGAAGCGGCGACGATATGACCGTAAATATTAAAAAGGCATCTCTGACAACCGCCGGAAATCCGTTTAAAATGAACGCTTTTATCACTATGTCGGCAGCCGATATCGCAATGAAAGGCAATATGAAAGGCAAAATTGATTTAAATTCGGTAAAAGACATAATAGACCTCGATGATATGTCATTGTCCGGAATTATCAACACCGATATTAATTTTGACGGGAATTTATCTGATATTGAAAATGAACATTACGAAAAATTTAATGCCGACGGAAATCTCGGGATTGAAAATATGGGTATCGAAATGTCGGATATGCCCAAAGTTACGATTCAAAAAGCCGACATGTATTTGTCGCCTCAATTTGTTGATTTAAAACAATTTAGTGCTACGGCAGGGAAAAGTGATTTTCACCTTGTCGGAAAACTTAACAATATTTTTTCTTACGTTTTTAAAGACGAACTGTTAAGCGGAACTTTTAATTTTAATTCAAATTATATTGATGTTGACGAATTAAGCGGCAGCAGTGAAACTTCCGAAACAAGTACGGGAAATACGTCTTCCGGCGAACAATCTTCTTCCGCCGGCAGCTCCGAAGTTGTCGAAATACCGAAAAATTTGGATTTTACGCTTAATTCCGATTTGAAAAAAATAAAGTATGACAAAATGCTTATTACCGATGCAAAAGGTAAAATTCTTGTTAAAAACGGAAAACTCGACATGAATAATTTGAAGATGAATATGCTCGGCGGCGAAGTTCGAATAAGCGGATTGTATGATGCAGCGGATTTGTCAAAACCGAAAGTTGATTTTAACTTGAATATGACTCGAATCAGTATTCCGGAAGTTGTAAAAACCTTTACCTCCGTAAAAACCATTGCCCCGATTATCGAAAATTGCATAGGCGATATAAATGCCGATATAAGTTTAAATTCTTTGTTGAAACAAGATATGACACCGATTTTAAAAACTTTAATAAGTTCCGGAAATTTAAGTTCGAATAATATACGTATTTCCGGTAACGGGTTGCTCGGAAAATTGGCAAATGCAACCAAACAAAATAAATTCAAATCGCCGCGTGTTAATGATTTTAATTTAAAATATTCAATTGACAACGGAAAATTGACCGTAAAACCGTCAACTTTTAAACTTGCCGGAACAAAGGTAACTTTGGGCGGAACACAGGGGCTTGACAAAAAGTTAAATCTTAATTTGGATATGGAATTGCCGAAAAGAATTGCTTCCGGCTTTATTTCGGGAATTTCGGGCGGTAATCCGAATCAAAATGTAAAAATCGGTGCAAAAATAGGCGGTACTTCCGATAATCCTAAAATAGCGGGCTTGTCAAGTTCATTAACCGATAATTTGAAAGATGAAGTGAAAGAAAAAGTTAATGACGTAAAAAAACAAGCAAAAGAAAAAGCAAATAAAATTATTGAAGATGCTCAAAAACAGGCAAATGCAATAATTTCGCAAGCCGAGAAACAAGCGGCAAACATTCGTAACGAAGCCAAAAAACAGGGACAACGCTTAATTTCCGAAGCGGGCAGGCAAGGAGACCGGTTGATAAAAGAAGCCCACAATCCCATTGCCAAAAAAGCCGCCGAAATTTCAAAGCAAGAATTGATAAAAAAAGCAAGACAACAGGCAAATAATTTGAATGCCCAAGCCGACAAGCAGGCAAATAATGTTATAAAAGCGGCACGCAACAGAGCAGATAAAATTGTAAACGATGCAAAAAGACGTGCTGCAAGTTATTAAAATAAAAAAAATGCCGAGTATTTTTATAAATGTTCGGCATTTTATAGGTGAAATATTATCGCTTTTTACAAATCTCTTTCAATTTCCGTAAATTTAATCCCGAAATTTTTTAGTTCT
>CAZCPV010000236.1:0-4373 GCA_964500765.1 uncultured Draconibacterium sp. | reverse complement strand
TAACTGACAACTATAGTTAATTTGCCGTAAAGGCAAACTAACCATAGCCGCCCGCACGTTATACAAACACCGACTCTTTAGCAAACTTAACCATAGCCCAACCGGCTTTTTCTCCGGCGGAAATAAATTGTAAGCCGGCTTTTTCTCCGGCTTTTTTTACGTCTTCAAATTCTTTGTAATAAAATCCGCTTGTCAGTAAAATACCGCCGGAATTAAGCGACTTTGCCAAAGTCTCCATATCGGCAATAACAATATTTTTCCAAATATTTTCGTAAATTATATCAAATTTACCGTATTTTTCGGACATTTCGCCTTCTGCAACATCAATATCGGGTGTTTTATTTATAACAATATTTTCCCGTGTATTTAGTACGGCTTTCGGGTCGTTATCAACAGCAAGGGTACGTGCAGAACCGTTCATTTTACTCAAAATTGCCAAAATACCGGTTCCGGTTCCCATATCCAAAACCGATTTATTTTTTGTGTCAAGTTTCAAAATTTCCTCAATAAGCATGTAGGTCGTAGCATGGTTGCCTGTTCCGAATGCCGTTTTCGGGTCAATAATTATTTCTTTTTCCGTTTCGGGAAATTTCGTGTGAAACGATGCTCTTACAACTAAATTTTTGCCGAAAACAATCGGTTCAAAATAGTTTTTTGTCCATGTTTCGTTCCAATTTTCGTCTTTTATTATTTTGTGCGAAACCTTAATTTTAAAGTCCGTAAATCGGTTTTCAATATCAGGAATTTCCGACTCTTTAAATTCATTTTCAGGCATATAAGCATTTATACCTTTTTCTGTTTCCATAAAACTTTCAAAACCGAAACTTGTCAAAAAAGCAATTAAAACATCTCTGTTTTTTTGCAAATTCGGATTTATCTCGCAGATAAATTCAATATAATCAAGCTCATTCCTCATCGGTTGCCTCTTCTGTCGGAATATATTCTTCATCTCGGATAACCGACAAATCCCCTTTTACAGATTTCGGCAAACCGACAATTTCATATTTTTTTCCGGTTTTTGTGTTTGTTAAATAAATTCCTACACTGCGACTGTCGTCGTCTGCCGAATATTCATCATAAATTTTATAGCTGAAATCGTTGTTTTTAAACGTAACATAATTCAGGTCAAGCCCTCCGTTTCCGGCACCGCCTCTGAAATAATACGAATAGGAAAAAACAGTATTTTCGTCATACAAAGTATCTTTTTTTTCGAGTTCGGTTTTTCCTTTTTTCCCGTAACGGTATATCATAACATTATTTACCGTATCCAAAGTTAAAGACATTATTTTTCCTTTTTTTGTTTTGAAGGAATAGATTAATTTTTCATTTGTTTTTTGTGCAAACAAAGCGAAACTAACTGAAACAAAGAAGATTAAAAATGTTGTTTTCATAACAGTTTTAATTTAAAATTTACGAAATCCGATAATTTTCCGAACGTCTTTTAAGGTTTTTGAAGCACTTTCACGGGCTTTTTCGGCACCGTTTTCGGCAACTTTTCTTAAATATTCGGAATTATTTTTTATATCATTAATTTTTTCGCGTATCGGCGAAACAAATTTTATAATATCTTCGGCAAGTTGTTTTTTCATATCGCCGTAGCGAATTTCACAGTTTGCATATTTTTCTTTAAAGAAATCAACGGTATCGGGTGTTGAAACCAAAGCCATCAGCGTAAACAAATTTTGTATCGGTTCGGTAATCGGAGAATTCGGCTCGGCAGGTCCGCTGTCGGTTACGGCACGCATCACTTTTTTTCGAATGCTTTTATCGTCATCAACCAAAAAAATGCCGTTGCCTGCAGTTTTTCCCATTTTTCCGCTGCCGTCCAATCCGGGTACTTTTACTAATTGTTCGCCGAAATTATAGGGCTGCGGTTCCGGGAAATAATCAACTTTATACATGTGGTTAAAACGTTTGGCAAATTTACGCGCCATTTCCAAATTTTGCTCTTGGTCTTTCCCAACGGGAACTTTATTCGACCTGTGAATCAGAATATCGGCAGCCATCAACACGGGATAGGTCAGCAATCCGGCATTTACGTTATTCGGTTGCGTTCTTACTTTATCTTTAAACGATGTGGTTCGTTCCAATTCGCCCACATAAGCATTCATATTCAACAAAAGATATAATTCGGGAATTTCACGAACATCACTTTGAACATAAATCGCTGATTTTTCGGGATTTAAACCCGTTGCCAAATATTCCGCCAAAACGGATTTTACGCTGTTATGTAAATTTTCGGGGGTGGGATAGGTTGTTAAAGAATGATAATCGGCAATAAAAAAATAGCAATTATTTTCTTCCTGCATTTTAATAAAATTCTTTACCGCTCCGAAATAATTTCCGAGATGCAAATTTCCCGTAGAACGAATTCCGCTTAATACCGTTTCCATAGCAAAAATTGTTGTTTAGTTTATTATTAATTATTTGCAAAAGTAATAAATTTCGGCAAAGGTAAAAGTTGAAAAAATAAAGAAGTTATTATTCGCTTTTGTCTTTTACTTTTTACCGAAAACTTTATAACTTTACAAACTCATAATAATAATATGACAGAAGAAACCTTAATCTTAAAAGAAAAAAAACCTTTTACCTACCAAATATCAGCTTTTTCATTACTCGGTTTTGGGTTTTTATTTATCATTTCCGGGTTTTCTCTGATTTTAGGAATTGTATTAATTCTTATTTCAATTTTTTTCATCATTATGGTTAAAGGAACGGAATTGGATTTTGCCGAAAAAAAATATCGGGAAGTTAAAATTTTCGGAAATTCGGTTACCGGAAAATGGCTTGATTTACCTGAAATAAAATACATCTTGCTGTTCAGAGCAATTATGACACAGCAACTTAACAATCCGGGGCGAGGCAGTAATAATATAACAGAAATTTCAGAATACTATATTTTGATCAAACTAATATATTCAAACCAAAAAAAATTAACAATTTATAAAACTAAAAATTACGACGATGCTCTGAACACAGCAAAATTAATAGCTCAAAAACTAAATTTAAAAATATACGATGCAATTTCAAAACATGGGTTTTTGTCTGATTAAATATTACTTTTAAATTCTTAATTATTAACACTTTACAGAAATGACATACAAACGAATACTTTTAAAACTCAGCGGACAATCGCTTGCCGGCAAAAAAGGAACCGGCATTGATACCGATGTTCTTAATTCTTACGTAAAACAAATTAAAGAAGTTGCCGAACAAGGTGTAGAAATCGGTATTGTTATCGGCGGCGGAAATATTTTCAGGGGTTTGGGCGGCACAGAGCTCGGTTTCGACCGTGTAAAAGGCGATTATATGGGTATGCTGGCAACCATTATAAACGGATTGGCTTTGGAATCGGCATTTGAAGCAATCGGACAAGATGCAAAATTATTTACGGCATTTAATACCGGACCTGCCGGCGAACGCTATTCAAAACCGAAAGTTATCGAAGCATTAAAACAAGGCAACGTTGTTTTGTTAACCGGCGGAACCGGAAATCCTTATTTCTCTACGGATTCGGGTGCAGCCCTGCGTGCTTTGGAAATTGAAGCCGATGCTTTGCTTAAAGGAACCCGTGTTGACGGTGTTTATACCGCCGACCCCGAAAAAGACCCGAAAGCAAAAAAATTCACAAACATACGTTTTGACGAAGTTATTGAAAAAGAACTGAAAATTATGGACTTAACGGCATTTACAATGTGTATGCAAAACAAAATGCCGATTTATGTTTTTGATATGGACACACCCGGTAATTTGAAAAAAGTTATCGCCGGAAACGAAATCGGGACTTTAATCTTGTAAATTGTCAGACAGCTAAAACTGCCTGACAATGGTATCCTGTTTATTTTTTCCTGAAAACCCAAGTTTCCGAATAATTTTGGGAATTTGACTGCGAAAAGGCAACTAAATCCCAGCCGTTTTGTTCCATAAAGTTCAAAACGGTAACAATATTTTTCGGGCTTATTATTGTACCGTTTTTATCTGTAATATCAGCTTTTTTTCGAAATTTTTTCTGTCCGTAATTAACAGAAATTATCGGAAGATTCGATTTTTTAATAATACAAAATTTTGTGTCGGCTTTATTAATATTTACGCCGTTTACAAAAACTTGACCGAAAAGTATTCCCGAAAATGAAACAAACAGGAATAAAAAGAGTAATTTTTTCATAAAATTTTTATTTAAAATGTTAAGTCCTACAAATTTACAAATAAAAAAGCAGAAATAAAAAATATTTCTGCTTTTTATGTTTCGTTAACCCGTATTATTCATGCGTTTTTTCTTTTTCTGAGACGAGGCGTCAAACTTTGCGGCTGTATATGAATACTGCAAAGAGTTTGCAACGAAGTATCAGGAAAAGAAAAAATGTACCTTGTGT
>CAZCPV010000235.1:0-4422 GCA_964500765.1 uncultured Draconibacterium sp. | reverse complement strand
GCTGTAAATTCAAATTTTCGAAAAAATTACGTCGAAATTCGTAGTGTAAAAAATACCGGCAGAATCGATAATTCGATTGATAAAAACAAACAACCGTAAAAACACCGGTTATTTTTCGAATGATTGAAGCGTTCGGGAAGCAAATTCGTTACACGGAATCCGCGGGTATTTCATAAATTTATTTGTGAAGACCTGCGGTATCCGTATAATTTTCATTTTTAAAAAACAATATTATGGGTACAAAGATTACGGAAAAAGTTGAGTATAAAACGGTAAATGATACGGATTTAAATATTCTTTCCGTATTGGATGATATTATTGAAACTTATAAAAAGGAGAATAATCGAATAGCAATCGGTATTGCGGAAGATAATCCGGAAACGGTTCTTGAAAAGTTTTCCGCATGGGATAAGTTAACGGTTGTATTTCGGATAAAGACCTTATATATGCTTAATATTATTGAATTTTGGATGATTGATGAACATTGGAAAATTTATGCAGACAAAGCTGTTACGGAAGAATTTGATTTAACCTTTGAAAAGGAAAAATATCTGTACATTCTTTCGGTATAAAAATAAGGTTTTGTGTTTTATCGTAAAAGGTCAGTTTTTGATTTTTTTGATAATTTCTTCGGCTTTTGTTTGTCGTAAGTTTTTTTGCGAAGCAATATCTTTAAGGCAGGGCAGTGCCTTTTGCATTTTATTCAGTTTAATGTATGCCAAAGACAAATACCATTCGGTTTCAAGACGGTACAAATCGGAACTTGTTAAAATGTGCTTAAAAATATCGACGGATTCGGCATATCTGCCGGCTTCAAAAAGAGCTAATCCGGCGTAGTAATTTGCCTGAACAAATTCCGGATTTTTATCTGCCGTTTGTTTGAATTTTTTGTATGCAGCATCGTAATTTTCCGAGTTATATAATTTTACGGCTTGTTCAAAAGTAATTGTTTCGGCATACTCGGCACTTCTTGTTAAATTGCCGGAAATTTTTTCGGCTTGCGGATGATATTCGGCAAATATTTTTTCGTTCGGCGACTTTTGGTTACGGAAATAGTTAAACAGTAGGAGTAAAGCGACAGAAGCGGCAACGGCTGCATATTTAAAAGCGTGTTTTTTGAAGTACGGCGTAATTTTATGTGTTTCCGGCTGTTCTTCTTTCTCTTTTATTTGCGAACGGCTTAAAAGCAACAAAACAGCATCGTCTTTATTTTTTTCGGCTGACAGTTTGTTTAGATATTCTTCATTTATATAATCGACTTTTCCTTCGGAAATTTCTTTTTCGGCTTCCTGAATTTGATTTTTTACTTTTTCGCTTCGGTCGGGAAAAGCAATTGAGAGGTAGTTTAAAATTTCTTTGTCGTTTTTTCCTTCTTCTGTAAAGCGTATTACATCTTCTCTTGCCTCAATTTCAACAAGAGGAAAATCAATTTCGTATTTGATGTTTTCGGATAATAATTTGCCTTTCATATACGAATTAATATCTTGCATTAAAACTAAATCTGATTTTAATGATTTGTCTTTCAGCATTTTCAGCAAAAAAAGAGAAGTTTCTTTTTCCGATAAATAACCGTCGATATAATCCGATATGAGTTTTGCGTGTGCCGACATAATTAAAAATATATTAACAAAGTTAACAGAAAATTTAAACAGTAAAAATTTTTTTAAAAAGCGAAGTCCGGTAATTTTAATGTTTCGGAACTTTCGATTTTTGAGTTAAAAAAAGTATTTGTCAACTTTTCAATACTTTTCAATTGTTCGTTTTTTTGAATTTCTTTTTCGGCTTCGTTAATTAAAAACAGGACGCTCAAATCAGAACGATTATTTTTATATTGTTCAAATTCTTTTTTCAGATTTGAGTTGGTTTTAAGTTGAATACGGAAGAAAAATGAACTTGTAACATTCATTTCGTTGCTCAGGTATTTTTCAAATTTTAACATAACTGTTTTTTTTAGGTGTTTATAAATTAAAAATCTAATTGATCTGTATTTTTTTTTATTAATTTAATTAATCTGTTTGTGCATTCATATTTTCTTTTCATTATGTATTTTTTTGTGTTTCCGGTTTTTCCGGCTATTTCGGTAATGTTATAACCCTGCCAATATAGTTTCAGAATTTTTCGACAAACTTCACTCAACTTCATAAAATAGAAATCAAAGGCATTCTCTTTTAAATTTTTGTCGTATAAAGTATCTGTTCTTTCTTGATTTATAGGGTGTTCCGAAAGGTAAGCGTTGCCTCTTTTTTCTATGGTTCGTTTGCGTAATTTTAATTTCAGAAGGTTTTTTGCAACGGCATAAAAATAAGTTGACAATTTTGAGCTTAATTGAAAATCGGTTTCCGAAACTTTTTTAATCAAAACATATAGTGCGTCGTGCAAAATGTCTTCGGTGTCGGACAAAAATGCGGAAACGGTGTTTTTACCGTCGGAAAATTTATAATTTAATACCATGTATTTAACCATTGGTTCGTATTCGGTTCGTAAAAATAAGATGGTTTTTTCATCTCGTTTTTTAATGTTTTCAATTAGTTCTTTATCTGTTTTTTTGTGCATTTTCGGCTTATTTTAAACTTAGGGAAATAAAGCTCTAATGTATTATTATTTAGAAAAATAAGCTGTATATTTTTAAAACTTTTCATAAAATAAACTTTTAATCGGGTTAATAATTCGTGCCGCCAAAGGCAAATCTTCCGTAATTATATCGGCTGTTCCCTGCATGTTTTGTCTGAAAGGCAGAGCCATGTCGTAATTGGTTGTTAAAGAATCGGGGAAATTGAGTGTAACAAGGTAAAAATTGTTTGATTGTACCGAAGAAATATCTTCTGTTTTTGCTTTTACCATACCGAATTGTGTGTACGGATAGTCGTCAAATTTAATATTTACGTTTTGACCGATTTTTACTTTTCCCGAGCCGGATAAAGGAACTTCGGCATAAGCAGCCAGTTTTGACGTGTGTTCCGGAACAACCGTAAATACGGTTTCCCCGATGCTTACATTTTGATTTTTATTTCGGAAATTGATAAAATTTACGATACCGTCAATCGGACTTACCAGCAAATAATTTTGCTCCCAAAGCGTAATTCGGGCTTTTAAATTTGCCTTTAACTCGGAAATGGTTGTTTCATATTCTTTTGTTCGGTTAATTTTTTCAAGTTGTGTTTCCAAAATTGCCTGTTCAATATCCGCAATTTTTATTTCGGTACCGGATAAAGCACTGCGACGGCTTTCGTAGGTGTTGTTTTTTTGAATTACATAACTTTTTGATTTTTCAAAATCGGCCGGCGATAAAAATTGTTTTACATATAAACCCGAATCTCGCTTTAATTGTTTTCTCGAGAGTATTAAATCTTTTTTTGAAAGGTTCACTTGATTTTTCAGAATTAACATAAACTTTTTTAAGGCCGTAATTTGATGTTTGTATGCGGCTGTTTTTTTATTATGATAGTCGAGTTGCTTAAAATCGTGATATTCTTTAATTTGTCTTATTAATGCCGAATAATACGATTGCAACTCTCCGAGATTCAAATTATTCTTTAAAGCGGAAAAACAAGTGTCGGGGTTTTTGTCGATATTTTTGAGCGTGTTTTTAAGTTTTAATAAGTCGGAGTAATTACAGGTGTTTTCGATAATTGCAATTGTTTTGCCTTTTTTTACTTTTTGCTTGTTGCAAACAAAGAGTTCGGTAATTTTTCCGTTTATTCTTGCTCGTATTTCTGCCGGCGGATTGTCTCCTTTAAGCGTAACTCGTGCTTTTATAATATCCGGATATCTAAAAAAGAAACTTCCGATAACTAAAAATAAAACAAGCAGAAAAATAACGGTAATTCCGATTCGAATAATTTTTGCCGGCGGATTGCCTATAATTTCCTGAACTTCTTCGCTTCTGATTTCGATATTGTCAAATTTCGGCATTCTGTTTTTTTTAAAAATTGTTTATTATTTCAACTGTTAATCGATTGTGTTTTTCTATATATTACTTTGGTACCGAAAATCTAACCGGGGGTAAGGCGTTTTTTTTTAATTTTTTTTTAAATTTTTTGGTTTGGTTGCTGTGATTTTGGATGTATGTTGTTCATTATTAATTGTTTGTGGGCGGGTGTTCCCGGGATTTATTTTTTTGGAAAAACCACATAAGACACATAAGTTAACATAAGATTTGATTTAAATAGAACCGGATAAGCGGCATAAGTTAACATAAGATTTGATTTGAATAGAACCACATAAGACACATAAGTTAACATAAGATTTGATTTGAATAGAACCGGATAAGCCGCATAAGTTAACATAAGATTTGATTGAATAGAACCACATAAGACACATAAGTTAACATAAGATTTGATTTAAATAGAACCACATAAGACACATAAGAAATCATAAGTTTTGAAATTAAAATTGTTGTTCATCAATCGCCGAGTTCCAATT
>CAZCPV010000234.1:0-4475 GCA_964500765.1 uncultured Draconibacterium sp. | reverse complement strand
AAATTGAAGCAGAAGTTTCCGGAAAAATTGTTAAAATTCTGGTTGACGATGCAAGTCCGGTTGAATTTGAACAACCTTTGTTTTTAGTTGACCCAAGTTAAACATGATGTATTATTAAATCAACTTTTATTTAATTTATTTCAATTTTATGTTTAAAAAAATACTTATTGCAAACAGAGGAGAAATCGCATTGCGTATTATCCGTACCTGTAAAGAAATGGGCATTAAAACCGTTGCCGTATATTCTACCGCCGATAAAGAAAGTTTACATGTTCGTTTTGCCGATGAAGCGGTTTGTATCGGACCGCCTCCGAGCAACGAATCCTATCTTGATATTACCAAAATTATTGCCGCTGCTCAAATTACAAATGCCGATGCAATTCACCCGGGATACGGTTTTTTAGCCGAAAATGCAAAATTCTCGGAAATTTGCAAAAATCACGACATCAAATTTATCGGTCCTTCAGCCGAAATGATTAATATGATGGGTGATAAAGCTACGGCAAAAAAAACCATGCGTAAAGCAGGCGTTCCGGTTGTTCCCGGCTCAAAAGAATTAATTAAAACCGTAAAAGAAGGTAAAAAGCTGGCAAAAGAAATGAGCTATCCCGTTATTTTAAAAGCAACAGCGGGAGGCGGCGGAAAAGGAATGAGAATTGTAAGAAATGAAGAAGAATTTCAGGCAATGTGGGATTCCGCAAAACAAGAATCGGCAGCAGCATTCGGAAACGACGGATTATATTTAGAAAAATTCGTAGAAAATCCGAGGCATATTGAAATTCAGATTGTCGGAGACCAAACCGGCAATGCAGCTCATTTGTCCGAACGCGATTGCTCCGTTCAGCGTCGTCATCAAAAGTTAGCCGAAGAAACCCCTTCGCCTTTTATGACCGATGAACTTCGCAAAAAAATGGGAGAAGCAGCAGTACTTGCTGCTAAATCAATTAAATATGAAGGTGTGGGAACCGTTGAATTCTTAGTTGATGATAAACGCAACTTCTATTTTATGGAAATGAATACCCGAATTCAGGTAGAACATCCGATTACGGAAGAAGTTATAAACTTTGACCTCATCAAAGAACAAATAAAAATTGCTGCCGGCATAAAAATAAGCGGAAAGAACTATTTACCAAAATTACATTCTATTGAATGCCGTATTAATGCCGAAGACCCGTATAATGACTTCAGACCTTCACCCGGGAAAATTACCGTATTACATACACCCGGAGGACACGGAGTAAGAGTTGACACTCACGTATATGCCGGATATACCATTCCGCCGAATTACGATTCGATGATTGCAAAATTAATTATTACGGCAAGAACACGAGATGAAGCATTGAAAAAAATGAAACGGGCTTTAGATGAATTTGTTATCGAAGGCATTAAAACAACCATTCCGTTTCATGCACAATTAGTTACAGATGAGCGATTTGTAAGCGGAAACTATACCACAAAATTTATGGAAACTTTTGAAATGAAATAAACTGACCCGTTATTCGTTATTATTTATAAAAAACACATTCTGAGTTGAAACTCTATTATACATATTATTAAATTATTAACCCATGAAGAAAACTAATAACAATACAATTACGGCAGATCCCGGAGCAACAAATCAACTCAGAAACGGTACCGTAATCGAAGGAAATATTAATTCCCAAGGTGATGTAAGAATTGAAGGTACGGTAAACGGAAATATCAATGTTAAAGGAAAAGTTATTATCGGAAATACCGGAAAAGTAACCGGAGATATAAATTGTTCATTTTTAGACATTTCAGGAATTGTTACGGGAAAATTAATTATTGTTGAAAGTCTGACTTTAAAATCTTCGGCAAAATATACCGGCGAAATTTCTACAAAGAAATTAATTATTGAACCGGGTGCAATTTTTAACGGTTCGTGTAAAATGGACGGGGCAAAACATGCAATACAAGAAGAATTTAAAAAAGTCGAAAAAAAATAAAAACGATTTTAAAAACTCACTAAACAATTATGCCGAATATTCCGGTATAGCTTTTCAAATGGCTGCCGTAATATTTATCGGAACATGGGGCGGATACAAATTGGATATTTTCTTTAATTTTGAAAATCATATCCTTACGCTTATCCTCTCTTTGCTGTCGGTTGTCCTTGCAATTTATGTTGCAATAAAAGATTTTCTGAAAAAATAAACTCCCGAAAATGAATAAGTTAAAAAGAAATTTTATAATCAAAATAACGGTATTATCCGTTATCCTTGCATTTATCGGCGGGTTAATTTTCAATTTCTTGTTAAAATCGTATTATTTTGACGCATTTCCGTTTTTATTTCTTCTGTTCCCCGTAATTTCAACATTTATTCATATACAATTGTTAAAAGCTTCCGAAAAATCACCGGCTAAATTTAATGTCGCATTTATGCTCAGTTTTATGTTAAAACTCATTATTTACGCCTCATTTGCCGCCGTAATTATTTCTGCGAAACCCGAAAATAAAAATACTTTTGTCATTACTTTCCTCTTAATGTATTTAATCTACACCGTATTCGACACGAAAGCAATTCTTGACGATATAAAAAAACTGAACACGCCTTCATAGTTTTTCCGGTAAAAACTATATACAAACTAAATTATTTATAAAATGATATACGATAATATCCTGCAAACAATCGGAGACACACCGCTTGTACGAATAAATAAATTAAACAAAAATAAAAACGTTGAAATTGTTGCAAAAATTGAAGGACAAAACCCGGGAGGCAGTATTAAAGACCGAGTTGCCCTGAAAATGATTGAACAAGCCGAAGCCGAAGGCAGTTTAACAAAAGACAAAACAATTATTGAAGCAACTTCCGGAAATACCGGTATCGGCTTGGCAATGATTGCCGCCGTAAGAAATTATAAGCTTATTATCGTAATGAGCGAAAAAGTTTCCGTTGAACGCCGAAAAATGATTGAAGCTTTCGGTGCCGAAATAATCCTTACCCCGAAAGATGCCGGAACCGACAGTGCCATTCTGAAAGTGAAAGAACTGGTTGCCGAAAATCCCGAAAAATATTTTGCACCCGACCAATTTTCAAATCGTTATAATAAAATTGCCCATTATAAACTTACGGCAGAAGAAATATGGAAACAAACCAACGGAAAAATTGATTATTTTGTTTCTTCAATAGGTACTTCCGGTACCATTATGGGGGTGGGAAAAGCCCTGAAAGAAAACAATCCTAAAATTAAAATTGTTGAAGCACATCCGGTTGAAGGACACTATATTCAAGGGCTTAAAAATATGCAGGAAGCGATTATACCGGCAATATACAATCCCGACAAAATTGATGAACGCATTATGGTTGAAACCGAAACCGCTTTTAAAACAGCTCGCCGAATTATTAAAGAAGAAGGCATTTTTGCCGGTATGAGCAGCGGTGCAGCCATGTATGCAGCATTAAAAATCGCCGAAAAAATCGATAAAGGTCGCATTGTCGTAATTTTTCCGGACAGAGCAGAAAAATATTTAAGTACCGAACTTTTTAAATAAAACTTACTTATTTTTGTTCAATCATTTTTCAACTTTTAAAATTTCGTAAAATGAAATCTCTGCTGAAAATTATTTCACTCTTATCCGTTTCCTTTTTAATCCTTTTTTCCTGTAATAAAAAACCGATTAATTCGGATAAAATTGAATTACCGGCTGCCGTAGGCGACCACCAAATTATTGAACATTTTGCCTATACTCTGTCGTATAACGAAGAACACGAGCAAGCCGATTGGGTGGCTTACGAACTGACAAAAGAAGAAGCAACCACCACCGCTTACGACCGAACCGACGATTTTCGTGCCGACCCTTCGGTAACAACCGGAAGTGCCGATTTAAGCGATTACCAACCGACCGAAAACACTTATGCACGCGGACACATGGCACCGGCTGCCGATTTTCGCTGGTCGGAAAAAGCGATGTCCGAAAGTTTTTTTATGAGCAATATGTCGCCGCAAGTACATGCTTTAAACGAAGGCAAATGGGCGTATCTGGAAATGGAAGTACGTCATTGGGCGGAAATTTACAACGGTGTTTACGTAGTAACGGGGCCCGTTTTAAAATCCGGATTACAAACTATCGGTGCCCACAAAGTAAGCGTGCCGGAAATGTATTACAAAGTAATTTTAGATTTAGATACAGAAAAAGGTATCGGTTTTTTAATACCCAATAAAGATATTTCGGATACATTTAAAAATTATGCCGTCAGTATCGATGAAGTTGAAAAAGCAACCGGATTGGATTTTTTTCCCGCTCTTGACGATAAACTTGAAGAAAAAGTTGAATCAACTTTAAATATGTCTTTGTGGAATTTTAAATACTACAAATAAGGAGTTTTAGAAAATTCTAATTTTCTTATAATAATCCTATTATAATACATAAAAACTTAATATTATCCCGTTTTGCATAAAATATCGCTTATTTCGGGGTAATTATTTTTTGCTTCGCAGTTAAAGAATTC
>CAZCPV010000233.1:0-4479 GCA_964500765.1 uncultured Draconibacterium sp. | reverse complement strand
CAAATTCGGTATTGATTACAGTTTGAAAAATAATAATCGAATTACGGCATTTGTACGGAAAAAACAATCTTTACTTTTGTCGGCACAATCCCTTGATACAAGTATTTTTAAAAATACGAATGTTTTGCTTTTCGGATTTTCGTATCGCAGCGAAAAATATGATTACAAGTTTAATCCGTTGAAAGGATATTATTTTAATGCCGAATTTGCCGGCGGAAACAGAATCGTTTCTTCTTTACAAAATGCTTATTATGAGGTTGATATGAAAACCGATTATTATCTTCCTTTGGAAGGGCGTTGGGTTGTTAAATTTTCGACGGATACAAAATATGCCTTTCCCGATGCGGGATTTTATGAAAATGAATTGTTTGATTTGGGCGGATTTAATTCTTTAAGAGGTTTCGACGAGAATCGTTTCAGAACTTCGGCATATTCTGTTTTAACCCTTGAACAACGTTATTTATACGAACGAAATTCGAATGTTTTTGCTTTTTTTAATATTGCCGGATTTAAAGATTTCAGCGATTTTGAAAAAATAAAAACGGCTTACGGTTTCGGTATCGGTACCAATTTAAGCACCAAAGCCGGAATATTTTCGATAAGTTATGCTTTGGGAACAATGCCGGGGCAATTTCTGCAATTTTCCGATTCAAAAATACATTTGGGCTATGTAAATCGGTTTTGAAAAAAAAACTTTCTTTTTATACAGAAACTATTTTTTCGGTATTCATTAAACTTGCATTTTTAAAATTACGATTAATTACGTTTACAAGTTTATAAGGTCTGTTAAAAGCTTCTTGTGATATTTTAAAATAATTTGACAATTTTCTGATTGTTTCTTTTGATAAACCTTTATGATAATTCAAAATTTTTGATACAGTCCCTTTTGATAAACCTAAAATCACAGCTAAATCTTTTGACTTTAAATTATTTTCTTTCATTAACGATTTAATAAGTTCAACAGGCGTTAAATCAGCTAATGAATTATGCTCATTATCCCATTTTTCAATTAACAGTTCCAATAATTCTATTTCGTCTCGGTAGTTTTGGTTTCCTTTATTAATAAGTTCTTCCAAAATATTACAATAATTAATATATTGTTTTTTTGTTTTTATTATTCCGTATTTTAATGTTTCCATTTTATTTTTTATTTAAAAGCATTGATTGTATATTGCTTAGATTCTTTACATAGTTTTGTATATTCTGCATGAGTTCCTATCCATTTAATAAATAAATGAACTTTATTATTCCCGAAAAAATATTTACAAATTAATCTGTAATTATTTCCTCCGATATTAAATACAACTCGATTAGAGCTTTCTCCTAAAATATCAGCACTGTTATATGTTAAAATTATTTCATTGGGTTCTTTCCGGTCGGCACGCTTTAAAATTGAAAACCATATTTCAAAAGACGATTTGCTGCCTGCATTTTTTAAGATATAATCCTCAATTGTTTGCTTTTTTATTAAATGAACTTTCATATCTCATGCAAAGATACAATTATTGTTTCACAAACGGAAACTTTTTGTATTGTTTTTTCTTGCACCAAAATTTAATAAAAGCACTTAATTCTTAATTAAGTGCTTATTGCTTTAATAAAATAAACTCGGCGTGTCTTCAAGACACGCCGAGTTTTATTAAATACCCAAACTTTTAACCACAATTTCGGCAATATCCGCAACTTCGATTTCCTGTTCTTTGTTTTTCATTTTTACGCCGTCTTTCATCATGGTCATACACATGGGGCATGCCGTGGCAATGAGGTTACAGCCGGTTTCGAGGGCATCTTCGGTACGCAGTTCGTACACTTCTTTGTCGCCTTTTTCGGCTTCTTTAAACATTTGTGTTCCGCCGGCACCGCAGCAAAGCGAGCGACTTTTGTTTCTGTGCATTTCGGTTATTCCGCCTATTTTATTAAGCGTAAAACGCGGTGCTTCGTATTCGCCGTTGCCTCTGCCGAGATAACACGGGTCGTGAAAGGTTATTTTTTTATCTTTGAAAACTTCGGAATTTAAATTCAGTTTTCCGTCTTCAATAAGTTTTTGAATAAATTGCGTATGGTGCATTACTTCGTAATTTCCGCCGAGGTCGCAATATTCGTTTTTCAGTGTATTGAAATCGTGCGGGTCGCAGGTGATTATTTTTTTTACTTCGTAGCCGTTCATTATTTCGATATTCATAAGTGCCTGCATTTGGAAAAGAAATTCGTTTCCGGCACGTTTGGCATTGTCGCCCGAGTCGGTTTCTTCGGTTCCGAGGCAAGCGTAATCAACACCGGCATACTCCAATATTTTTGCAAAATTGCGTGATATTTCAATACCGCCTTCGTCGTAACTTCCGGCACTTCCTACCCAAAACAGGTATTCCGGTTTTTTGCCTTCGGCAAGTTTATCAGCCATAAGCGGAACGTTTACGTCTTTTTCTTCTCCGTTTACGGTAATTTTCAGTTTATCAGCCCAGTTGAAACGGTCGGCAGCCGAATATTTCCAAGGTGCTCCGTTGTTTTCTATATTGGTTGACATGGCATTTATCAATGCCGGAGCTTTGGATTCTTCCAAGAAAATATAGCGACGCATTTCCAAAATCATTGAGGGATGGTCGATATTTACCGGACATTCTTGTGCACAAGCGTTACAAGTAGTACATGCCCAAAGTTCTTCATAGCTTGTAAAATCGGGATAAAGGGCTTTTCCGTCTTGGTATGTTTTACCTTCTTTCAGCAGTCCGTTCATTTTTTCTTCCATACGTCTTCGGTAATCGAGAACAATTTTTCGGGGCGAGAGTGCTTTGCCTGTTTGGTTTGCCGGACATACGGAAGTACAGCGTCCGCATTGCGTGCAGGCAAGCGAGTCGATATAATTTTTCCATGTACCGTCTTCAACGTCTTTCATACCGAAACGTGCTACTTCTTCTTCCTCCTCGGGCATCGGGGCATCGGGGTTAAGCATTAATTTCACTTCTTTGGTAACCGATTCCATTTCGTTCATTTTTGTAAGCGGTTCGGTACGCGAGAAATATACGTTGGGTATTGACATAAATACGTGGAAATGTTTTGAATAGGGCAAGTAGTTGGCAAAGAAAAAGATTAAAATGATGTGCGTCCACCACATAATAAGTTCGATTGTGTGTGCCGAATTTGCCGGAATCCAATCGGAAATAAGTGAGCTTAACGGAAATACGCCTTTAATTTGTGAGCCGGCATGTACGATATATGCGGCATTCATTCCGATTAAACTGACCATTAAAAAAAGAATTAAGAGCAGTGCAAAAGCGGCGTCTTTGTGGTCGCGGTGTCGCATTTCTTTTCCGGTGAAGCGTTTTATGTGCATAAAAGTTCTTCGTATTAAAAATGCGATTACCAAAATTAAAATTATCCATGCCGAAATATCGCTTCCGGCAATGAGGAAATCGTACACAACGCCGAGGAATGAGAAAATACGGTCGTTTGCCGGATTTCCGTCGAAAGGTGTGCCGATTAATCCGTCGATAAGCATTTCTCCGGAGCCGAAAGTGATGAGCAAAAAGCCCCAAAAAACGAGTGCGTGCATAAATCCGACTATGGGGAAACGCATAATTTTTGTTTGCCCGAAGGCAACTTTCAGCGTTCTTTTAATGCGTTCGCCTACATTTGAAATTGAGTACGGTTTTTTCAGAAGTTTTATAATTCTGAAAATTCTTGAAAAACTCCAAGCTAAAATTCCGAAACCGATAATCGTTGTTACGATAAAAATAATGTGTTCTGCCATTTTATGTCTGTTTTTTTGTTTTCTGTTTCAAAAATAATAAATATTATGCTTGCATAAGAATATTTTCTTTAATTTAGAATTGTTTTAAATAATGTTTATTGTTGTTTTTATACAAAAAAAACAATAAAAAGATAAAAAACAGTATTATTGCAAAGTGTTTATTAACATATAAATAAAATAATGAAAAAAATAAAAGAAATTTTGTTAATTCTTGTAGTTCTTGTAAGTATTTCATTTACAGCTTTTTCGCAAAGAGAAAAATTATATGACGTAAATGCCGACGGCATGCAACAATTTAAAACAGCAGTTGAACAAGCGGCAAAAGAGCATAAAAACGTAATGATTCAAATCGGCGGAAATTGGTGTCCTTGGTGCTATAAATTTCATGATTTTTATGCGAAGGATGCAGAGCTTGATTCGATAATTAAAGCGGATTATGTTGTGATACGGGTAAATTACGATAAATCGATGAAAAATGAGAAGTTATTTGCTCAACTCGGCTATCCGCAACGTTTCGGGTTTCCGGTTATCGTAATTTGCGATGCGGAAGGTAAACGATTGCATACGCAAAATTCGTGGTATTTGGAAGACGGAAAAGGAAGCTATGACAGGAAAAAATTTGTTGCTTTTTTGAAAAATTGGACGGTAAAGGCGATAAGTCCGGAGAGTTACAGGTAGTTGAAAGTTTGTAAAGTTAAAAGTTGGAGGGGATGCTTATTGTTTGATTGCTT
>CAZCPV010000232.1:0-4489 GCA_964500765.1 uncultured Draconibacterium sp. | reverse complement strand
CTGTCGCAATTAAAATTTTGATTACTGACTTTATATTTCGTACCGCAATTATGCGAAAAATGCCACCATTCGGAATTAATCCCTTTAAAATTATTTTTCTGCATTATTTGTCTCAAATACAGTCGATTATTTTTTATCGTATCCGGAAAATTCGGGTAAAAAGTTTTTGCTTTTTCGGTAAAATCGTCATGCGGCGTTCCGAAATCAAGTTCCTTGCCCGAAGCATCAACCAAACTGACATCCACGGCTGTTCCTCTGTTGTGCCGCGAACCGGTTGCCGGATTAGCAACATAACCCTCAATCGGTACTTTCTTCCACATCAGTTTTTGTACCCAAAGCGGGCGATAACAGTCATAAATTTTTATATGATACCCGTCTTTTTCAAAGTCCTCTTCCGCTTTAAGCAAATCTTTTATTACCTCAAACCGCAAAAGACACTGTGCACAAGGATATAAAACCGTATCCAAAAAATTATCTTTTGTCGCATAACGCATTGAAATTACAAATTTATCCGAAAACTTCTTTATATCCATCAAATCACTGTCGTTCAACAAAGTACTCGATGTATCAAGAAATTCTTCCCGATTATTCTCTGTTTTTACTGTCGTTTGAACTGATGAATCTTTGTTAATAAGATTTATGTCGTTTTCATTTTTTTTGCCCGAAGAATCATTATTATTGCAAGCCGAAAAAAACAAACCGAAAAACAGTACAAATATGATTTTTGATTTCATCAAACTTAAATTAAATTACGGATTTTACCTTTTATTTTTTTTAATTATTACACCGTTTGCATGTAATAATGTCAAAGTTAAAAATAATTTCAATGAAAAAGAGAAAATTAAAAATAAATATGCCGAACTTTTCAAAATTTCAGAAAATAAAAAGCTGAAAAAGCTTTCAATATTCGACTTAAACGGCAATTTAAAAGAAACCTATTTTTTAATAAACAAAAACAAGCAACTACCTGATTCACTGAGAAATAAAAACATCATCCGTACACCCGTAAAAAGAATTATTTGCCTGTCCACCACACACATTGCTTTTATTGACGCACTCGGCGAAACAGATAAAATCGTTGCCTTGTCGGGAAGTCAATATGTTTTTAACCCGGAATTAAGAAAACGAATGAATGCCGGAATGCTCAAAGATGTCGGCTATGACAGCTCTTTGGATTTTGAACTTCTGTTAAGCATGAAACCCGATTTAGTCACGGTTTACGATATTAACGGCAGTATTTCTCCGGTAATTAATAAATTAAAACAATTGAACATTCCTGTTGTTCAAATTAACGAATATCTTGAATCGTCCGTTTTGGGTCAAGCCGAATGGATAAAATTTTTTGCCGTATTTTTTGAAAAAGAAAAAAAAGCAGAACAAATTTTCAGCGAAATCGAAAACCGATACACCGAATTAAAAAGACAAACCGATACAGTAAACCGCCGACCTTCGGTTTTATTGAATATGCCGTGGAAAGGAACATGGTATATTCCCGGAGGAAAATCAAATATCGCACAACTGATTACCGATGCCGGAGGAAATTATATTTGGAAAAATACATCCGAAAAACACAATCTGGCACTAACCATTGAAGATGTTTACAATAAGGGCTTAAATACCGATTTTTGGCTGAATCCGGGACAGGCAAAATCCATTAACGACATTATCGCAACCGACAACAGATTAGAAAAATTCAAAGCCGTAAAAACCGGACAAATATTTAACCGAAATAAAAGATTAAGCCCCGGAGGCGGAAATGATTATATGGAAAGCGGAACCGTAAGACCCGATTTAATCTTGGAAGATTTAATAAAAATTCTTCATCCTGACTTACTGCCGAAACACACCCTTTATTATTACACAAACCTGAAATAATTCCGTAAAAAAATCTGCCGAACTCTATAATTTATCCTTATATTTGCACATAAAATTAATCAATAACAAACAGTATAATAATATGACAATCATAGAAAAAATCATTGCAAACCACTCAAAATACGACACCGTAAAACCCGGCGATATTGTTGATATAGAAATAGATGTAAGAGCTGCAAGAGATTTCGGCGGACCGAACGTTGTAAAGCATTTCGAAGAAAACAATTTAACGGTTCACGATGTTTCAAAAACATTTTTCACCTTTGATACCAACCCTACGGGTTCAGACCAAAAATATGCCGTAAACCAACAAATTTGCCGTCAATTTGCCCGCAAACACGGCATAAAAGTCTTCGATATAAATAACGGAATAGGTACACATACATTTATCGAAGAGGGCTTGGCATATCCCGGAACAACATCCTTAACCACTGATTCTCATGCAAATATACTCGGTGCCGTAGGTGCTTTCGGGCAAGGAATGGGCGATAAAGATATGGCTGTGGCATTCAGCAAAGGAAGTGTTTGGTTTAAAGTTCCGAAATCGGTAAAACTCAACTTAAACGGTAAACGCCCCGAAGGCATTTCTGCAAAAGACATTGTTTTAAATTTGCTGAATGAATTCGGAGCCAACAGTTTGCTCGGTTATTCCGTTGAATTATACGGAGAAGAAGTTGACAAACTTACGCTTGATGAACGCATTACAATCGCATCTATGGGTACGGAAATGGGAACTATTATTATTTTATTTCCGCCGAATAAAGCAATTTTAGATTATTGTTCGGCAAGAGCCGGAAAAGAAATACAAGGTGTATATGCCGACAAAGACGCAAAATACGATAAAATTTTCAATATCGATATAAGCAAATTCAAACCAATGGTATCCCTTCCGGGAAAACCGCACGACACAATAAATATTGTTGAAACAAAAAAAGTAAAAATAGATTCCGGATTTATAGGAAGTTGTACAAACGGACGAATAGAAGATATGCGTATTGCGGCAAATATCTTGAAAGGACGTAAAGTTGCTCCCGGCGTTGTACTTAAAATAGTTCCTTCAACCGATAAAATTTGGCAACAATGTCTCGATGAAGGAATCATTAAAATATTTAAAAATGCCGGAGCTTTGGTCTCGAATGCCGGTTGTGCCGGCTGTGCCGCCGGACAGGTAGGACAAAACGGACCCGGCGAAATTACCGTAAGTACAGGAAACCGAAATTTTCCCGGTAAACAAGGAAAAGGAAGCGTTTATTTGGCATCTCCGGCAACCGTTGCCGCTTCTTCCGTAGCCGGATATATCACTACTTTTGACCGTATCCCCGATGAACCGGAAATTTTTACGCCGGAAGAAATTCGTGAAAAAATAAAAAAATCGGAAGAAAATAAAAAGCACGACGAAAAACCGATGATTGTTGAAGGTAAAGTTTGGTATATTCCTATGGATGATATTGATACAGATATGATTTTTCATAATCGTTACCTTGCAATTACGGATATTAACGAAATGGGACAATATGCTTTCGACAATTTAGAAGGTTATGAAGATTTCGCAAAAAAAGCAAAATCCGGCGATATTGTTGTCGTACACAAAAATTTCGGTGCCGGAAGTTCTCGCCAACAAGCCGTCGATTGTTTTAAAGCACTCGGTATTCAGGCAATCGTTGCCGAAAGTTACGGTGCAATTTACGAACGCAATGCAATAAATGCCGCCTTTCCTATCGTTACCTATAAATCTTTAAACGGTTTAAATTTAAAAGACGGAGATACTTTACGTATTAATTTTGAAACCGGAAAAATTGAAAACATTTCAAAAAATACCGAAATTCAAGCCGAACCGTTTTCAGAAGTTCAAAAAGAAATATACCGAAACGGCGGTTTGTTTTAATACAATTGACTTTAACTTTTAACTTTTAACTTTGTACTTTTAACTTTCAACTTTCAACTATATTATTACCTTTGCAACTCAAATTTTAAACAAATAAAAAAACAAATAAAAATGAAACGACTTTTTTCAGTTACCGGATTAGCGGTACTTTTTGCCGGTATCTTCCTGTTATCAAATTGTAATAAGGATAAAAAAAATGAAACAACAAGTTCCGAAAACGGAAATTCATTTAAAGTAGCTATCGTAAAAACAGATACATTAGCCGAAGTTTACGAATATTACAACGATTTACAAACAGCATTAATGCTGGAACAACAAGATAAAGAAGCAGACTTAAATGCACGATACAAATCTTTGCAAACAAAATTTTTAAAAATCCAAAGAGATGTACAAAACCGAATGATAACACCCACTTCTGCACAAAAAAAACAAGATAAATTAGCTTTGGATCAACAAAAATTGCAACAAGACCAACAAAATTATCAGCAAGATATGATGGCTAAATCACAGAAACTGACATTGCAAATTTTGGACAGTATAAAAAATTATTTACGAATTTATAATAAAGACCATCATTACGATTTGATTTTAACAAGCGACACATTAGAATCAAATATTTTATTATCGGATAAAAGCATGGATATTACACCGGATATTATCAAGGGCTTAAACAAAAGATACCGTGCGGCAACCGGTAAAAAAGACAAAACAAAGTAAATCGTCTCTCCG
>CAZCPV010000231.1:0-4500 GCA_964500765.1 uncultured Draconibacterium sp. | reverse complement strand
AGAGCTTGGTACTTAGTGTGTAGCTTCTGCTTATGCAGGGCACACACAAAAAATAAACAATCATTTTGGGTTTAGTGGCTCGCTTTTAACTTCACCTGTTAACTTAGCCCCACAAAATCCTTTTTGGATTTTGTTTTTTTGGACGGTAAAAAGAATTTTGTTACATTTACACAATGAAACCAACTACTAAACATATCCAAAACGCTGTTTATTGCAATCGTTAGCAACAATAAAAACAAAAAAATGAACGAGATATCAAAAAAAATTAAACATTACGAAACTATTGGAAAAAACAAAGTAGAAATAGCTAAACAGTTGGATAAGGATGGATTTAACGAAAATGAAATTATTTCTGTTTTAAATAAATATTCATTTAACAAAAACTGGAATGGAAATATTTTGGGTATTTTGTTAATTATACTTGCTGTGATATTTATTGCAACAATAAAATCGACATTTGGAACATTTGATTATAAGTTTAGTGGACGAGGTAATTTGACAGAACTTGGAGAATGGGTCTTTAAACCTTTTTTTGGTGTTAGTTTTTTTATTGTTGGTTTATTTTTGGTAATAAACAGAGGACTTTTTAATAAAACCATAAAATATATTCTACTTATTTTACTTGTCATCTTTACGATTACATCAATATCACCTTACACAACCTCCTCAATGCTTTTAGGTATAGTAGGAATAGTAATTATTGCTTTGATTAAAATTTTTAAACCTTCTGAAAGTGGAACAGGTGATATAATTTTCAAAGGAATTAGTGAAAATAACAGTGATGTGAAAATATTATCTCAATTAAATATCAGAAAATGGAAGGGATCATTTATTTCTATAATCCTATTTTTATGTTTTGTGCTATTTATTAATTCTTCTCTTTCTCATATTTTTTGGGACAAATACACACCTTATATGAAAATATTAAGACTTACATTGTCGGTTTTAAATTTATCCTGTTTAATAATTGGTGTGTTATTATTTATTAATTTAAGGAAGTTTAAGACCACACTAATCGCAATTACTGCTTTTTCCTTATTTTATTTAATTCTCCTCTTATTTAATGAACTTAAAATAGATAAAACAATATATCCAACAATTTTATTATTTTTAATTGGAATAAGTTTGATTATTTTTGAAAGGAAGATTATTATTACAAGATCTGCTATAATAAAAGGGTTGTTATCTTCTGTTCTGATATTATCGATAATTTCAATATTTTCATTTATATCGCAAGGGAAAAAAATATCAGCGATTGAAGATGATATAAACACAGAAACTACTGATATAAATTTATACGGAAAGAACTTAAGGGAAATACCAGATAAGGTTTTTGAAATAAAAGGATTGAAAAGTCTTAACATTGCTAATAATCCAATATCTAATATTCCGAAAGAAATCGGGAAATTAGAAAATTTAGAAACTCTGATTATTAGAAATACATCAATTACATCATTACCTGATGAAATTGGAAGCTTAAAAAATCTTACTATCTTGTATATAGACAATAATAAGCTTACATCATTGCCAAATTCAATAAGTAATCTAACAAGCCTGACTCAACTTAATCTTACAAATAATAATATTGAAACCTTACCATTAAGTATATTTAAACTTTCAAATTTAGAAATGTTATGGCTATCAGGAAATCAACTTAAATACATACCGAATGAGATTGAAAATTTAAGGAATTTAGGTGTACTGGTTTTAGCAGACAATAGTTTAGACAAAATAAACTCGGAAATAACAAATATTACACATTTAAAAGAATTAAATATTTCATACAATAACATTAAAAATCTCCCAGATAATATTTCTAATTTAATAAACTTAAATAGGTTAGATTTATCAGAAAATAATTTTACAAGCTTTCCAGAAAATATTTGTGATCTTGAAAATCTTAAATATCTTAATTTAGGAAATAATAAAATAAAAAAAATACCAAAAGCTATTAAGAATCTTACAAATATTGAATATGTTCTTCTATATCAAAATAACATATCAAACTTACCTGATGAAATCGGGTTACTAACAAAATTAAAAAGGCTTAATATCAATAATAACCAAATAATAGAAATTCCTTCAAAAATAAAGGAATTGGGTATACTTGGTTATGATGATGTTTATGGAAACAATTTCTCGAGTTTAGATGAAAGTAACTATAAAAACAAAGAGAATAATTAAAAATCAATAGAAAAGTTGCTAATCGAGTAGATGGCTGACGGAGTAACTCCGCCAGTGCACCTCTCACACCACCGTACGTACGGTTCTCGTATACGGCGGTTCATTAGATAAAATTAAATTTAAATTGTACGTTTTGTGGTACAGTTCTTCGAGATTTTAAGAACTATACTACCCTCATGTATTGAGACCATTATTGGTTGATTTATAATTGAAATTTATGCTGCATGTAAGTATTTTTTCGCCGGTTTTGTTTTTTTATCTTCCATTTGAAATTGTTTAAAGCGACTAATTTTCAGTCAGCCGATTTCAGGAATTGACACTCCGGTTGATTGTTTACGGCTATTTCAATGTTCGTTTGTAATTAAAATTTACCGACGGCTGAATTTGCTGCGAGTTTTTGTAACGCTTTATAAGTGTATTTATTCGGTTGCCCGAAGGTTTTTCAAAACTTAAATCAATCATAAAATTTTTAAAACCGCTTTGCTTAAATTTTGAAACATACTGCATAAACGAAACCGGAATTTCCGGAACGGTGTATGTAATGCCGTCGCGAACAATTTTGTGATACGTATTATTTAAATCATCTTTAAAACTTTCTTCTTCTTTTATTTTAATCGGCATTCTGGAAATAAACAGTCGCGGATAAAAATATATCGGCATAATACCGCTTTTATTTTTGTATAAAAAGATGTTTTCTTCGTCGTTTTCAACCGGATAAGTGATGAGTTTTGCCCCTTCGGAAAAGAAAAAATCAATTGCTGCATCGTTATAGCCGTACATATTTTCGTTACCGGCAAAAATTGTATTTTTCGGCAACAGCAGCTTTTGCGAAATATGGCTTAAAAAGAATTTATTTAAACCCTTTTCGGAAAATTTTTCGGCAAGTTTCTTATAATCTTCAATTTTTCCTTCCGGAATAAAATGCGGAAACTCTATCCAAATTTTATGTTTAAATTTTTGAATAAATCCTGCTCCGGCATCTAAATTTTCAAAATCTTTTTGCGTAAAAGAAAAAATAACATTGTCCGTTTCGTCAAATCGTATCTTTCTCATCCATTGCAGGTTATCAATTCTTACAAAAAGAGAGAAATTCTTTTTCCTGCTTTGGTGTTCGAGAGCGTTAAGCATTTTTTTCTTTTCCGCATAAGCCAAACCGAAACGAATATTATTTTTGGCTTCCGGTAGTTTTGAAGAAAACTTTTTTTCGATAATACCCGATAAAAATACCGTACTGTCGATTGTAAATTTGCCTTCGGCAACAACACTGACCGTTTTTCCGTTTTGAGAAAATTCCCGAACTTTTAAGTTTATTTGTTCATCTTTTTTCGGGTGTTTAATACGAATTCGAAAATTATTATGTAAATCAAAATCACAATCAAAAATAAATCCCGTATCGGTGATTTTCTTTATTTTTCCGAGAAACAATCCCGTATTAGGACTTTCATAAGTAACGGCATCGCTTAAATCGTTTCCGAGAAAATAACTTGTTTTTTTTCTGCCTGTTTCGGTTTTAAGAAGTTCTTGTGCATAGGGTAAGTTTGCTTTGTCGTCGATTACGGCTCGGTATGCCCGTGCAACTTTATACACATAATCCGATGATTTTAACCTGCCTTCAATTTTTAACGAATGCACACCTGCATTAATCAAATTATGAATATTTTCAATTTGCTGATTGTCTTTTAAGCTGTAAAAATATTTATTTTCTTTGCCGGTATCAAAACTTCGGCGGCATACCTGCGAGCAAATTCCTCTGTTGGCACCGTGCCCGCCGAGATACGAGCTGAAATTACACATTCCCGAAAAGGAATAGCAAAGGGCACCGTGAATAAAAACTTCGGTTTGTATTTTTGATTTCTTATTAACCTCTTCGGCTTCACGCAAAGTTAATTCTCTCGCTAAAATAACCCTTTCAAAATCTTTTTTGTAAGAAAAAATTGCTCCCAAACTGTTGTGATTTGCCATTTGTGTGCTGGCATGAACCGTCAGTTGCGGGAAATATTTTTTTATCAGGTGATATACGCCCCAATCCTGAATAATGACGGCATCCGGCTTTATTTTATTCAAAAAATCCAATACATCAAGCAGTTCCGGAAGTTCTCGGTTTTTTATAACCGTATTTAAAGTAATGAAAACTTTGCAATTTTTCTTATGTGCCAAATCAATTAAAACGGGAATTTGCCTGTTTGAAAAGTTCAACGCACGACCTCTTGCGTTAAAATATTTCAGACCCAAATATACGGCATCGGCACCGCCTTCGAGGGCGGCATAAAAAGTTTCGGTATTTCCGGCAGGAAGAAGAAGTTCGGTTTTTTTCAT
>CAZCPV010000230.1:0-4524 GCA_964500765.1 uncultured Draconibacterium sp. | reverse complement strand
ATTTTACTTACTCTGACGTTTGTTACATTGCAGAGTTGTAAGAAAAAAGAGTTTGTAAATTTTGAGAATATATCAACTAATGGAACAAAAGAAGTATATACTGAAAAAAGTATCCCTATATTTAAAAATCAAGAAGTTTATTATAAAATAATAAATGAACTTGCAACAAAAACAGAAGAAGAGAGAAAAACTTGGGAAGAAAGTATAGGATTTAAATCTGCACATACTATTTATAATGAAATTAATGAAGCAGAAATTGCATTAGAAGAAAAATTATATTCAGGATATGATGAAAATTTAAGCAAAGAAGAGTTAAGAAAACTTGGTTTGCCTGTTGATGTACATTCCGATATTTACAATAAATATTTAAATAAAGGATTAATCAGAGAAGTAAAAGAAAATGATAATTCCGAAGCATTTTATTTAAATGTTATTGACCCTGTTGCAGCATGTTTTACAGATGAAAACGGGTTAATGGTTATTAATGATACACTATGGCAATATACTGATTCTAAAATCAAAATTGTCCCTGGTGGAGTTTCAAAAAAGAAGATACTTTTAAACACAAAAAGCACAAATAAAGAAAGTAAAGTATTTGTTATAGATTTTAATGATAAATCAACTGTCTCAGGTTATAATTGGAGCAAAAGTTCAGGGTGGAAATATGAAAGCAGCAAAAAAAGATACAGAATGGATATTAAAGGTTGGTCATATACATACGGGCCGAATGATTATGATTATATGGGCAGCAGATATTGGCCAGAATTAAGGGCTGAAAGAAAACGCTGGGGAAAGTGGAAATTACGAAATTCATACAGACCAATAACGAGATTAACAGGTAATTGGAGTTACAGATATACAATCTCAAAATATTGGTACGGCGGTCCCAGACATACTTATTATAATAATTTATCAGGGGGCGAGAAAAGTCCTGTAAATATAAGCTATGGTCATATGAATAACGGTTATCTTAAATATGCTAATCCAACGGGGCAATGGAGCAGCAGTTGGTATTTTACAAGACCTGTTGATGTATATAGTTATTCTTTCACCGGATATTTTGATCCGGGAAATATAACATTAAGCAGATAATAATATAACAGGAACAGAACTTTTTCAAACAATAAAAGTTTTGTTCCTGTTGTTTTAAAAATAAAAAATGAAAAAGATTAAATATATATTCATAATCTCGACTTTATTTGTAGTTTCCTGCATAAAAGAAATAAAAATAAAAACAGATACAATCGAAAAATTGCCGGTTGTTAACTGTATTTTCAATCCCGACAGTGTTTTTAAAGTATATTTAAGTTTTCCCGTTGAAATTATAAATAACAAACCGTCTTATATTGAAGATGCAAATATTAAAATTACAGGAAGCAATAATACAAGTTTTAATTTATATTATACTGGTAAAAATGGTATTTACAAAACTTCCGAAAAACCGGAAATTGAGGTATTGTATAAACTTGAAGTCAATGTACCGGGTTATAAAACAGTAACAGCAAACGATAAAATACCGGAATCTGCTCTAATAGACAATGTAGAATATTATTATGATATTGACCCTTTAAATGAAACAGATACTATATACTATGCAAATGTTACATTTTCTGATAATAAAAATAAAAAAAATTATTATGATTTTATCAACTTTTACTATAATAATAAAAAAAAAGAATATTTATTGCATTATTGGTTACCCCCCAAATTTGTAATTGATCCTGTTTTGATAGCAGAAGGAAACAGTAATTATTATCCGACATCTGATTTTTTTTCAGATGTACTAATTAACGGTCAAAAATATACATTAACAATATTCGGTTACCCTTCTTATGATATAGAATTCCGTACCACAAGTAAAAACTACTATTTATTTCGCAAGTTTTGGACAAGACATTTTTATAACCAAAATAATGACCAAAATATCGGAAATGATTTTGAAGATATTGATTTTACGGAATTGCTTTTTTCGGGAGAACCTATTGAAATGTTTACAAATATTGAAAACGGCTACGGTATTTTTGCAGGATATTCTTGTGATGTTTGGTTTTCGGAAACATCAAAATCAAATTTTTGATAAAACTTATACTTAACTTTTAAAAAACATAATAAAATGTTAAATGTTTCCAAGATTATAATGATAATCTTTGTTTTATCTTTTTTTTCGATAAACTCATTTTCGCAAAATACATATAATTTAAACGGTTTTATTTCCGATGCGGAAACAGGTGAAGTAATAATCGGAGCTTCCGTATTTTCAAATCAAGCAGTAAGCACAACAAATTCATACGGTTATTACAGTATAAATTTGCCGGCAAATGACACTGTTAATGTTTGTATATCTGTAATAGGATATGAAAACAAAACAATTAATATATATTTAACAAAAGATAAACAATCGGATTTTAAAATAAACAGCAATACAACCATAGACGAAGTTGTAATAAATGCCGATAAACAAAATAAAATAAATAATACAATCAGTTCTGTCCAAATAAGTGTAAAAGATATCAAATTAATACCTGCATTAGCCGGAGAAACTGATGTTTTAAGGGCATTTCAACTTATGCCGGGTGTTCAATCAGGATTGGAAGGAACAAGCGGACTGTATGTTCGGGGCGGAAGTCCTGACCAAAATCTTATTCTGTTAGACGGTGTTCCTCTTTATTATGTTAATCATATCGGTGGTTTTGTTTCAGTTTTTGATGTTAATGCAATAAAAAGTGCAAAACTTATAAAAGGTGCTTTCCCTGCTCAATACGGAGGCAGATTATCGTCTGTAATGGATATAAGATTAAAAGACGGAAATATGAACAAGAAACACGGTAATGTTACATTCGGCTTGTTAAGTTCAAAAATTTCTTTTGAAAGTCCGATAAAAAAAGATACAAGTTCTTTTATTATTTCTGCAAGACGTTGTAATGTTGATTTATTAACAAGACCAATTTCATGGTTTGATTTAGACTTAAAAGGAAATGCAGGTTATACTTTTTGGGATATTAATGCAAAAATAAATAAAAAAGTAGGTTTAAAAGATCGTTTGTTTTTTAGTGTTTATGCAGGCAGAGATAAAGTTTTTGTTAATGGTTATGAAAAGGGAACAGACGCTGACAATATTCCGTATAAATACAATTATGATTTTAATGTTAAATGGGGTAATTTTCCTGTTAATTTTAGATGGAATCATGTTTTTAGTTCAAATTTGTTCAGTAATATGAATTTATCTCTTACGCATTTTTTTTATAATACGAAAATTAAAGGAGTTAAAAAAAATGATAACAGTTCTACTGTTATATATGAAACCTCGTCAACATTTAATTCCGGTATTACCGACTTTATATTCAAAGAAGATTTTGATTGGTATCCTGTTAAAAATCATGTAATAAAATTTGGTGGTGCAGGTATTTACCATATTTTTAATCCGGGTATTTCAAGATTTGTTAATTCTGATAATATTTATCCCGACACAACCAAAAAAATAAATGCTTTTGAAAGTTTTGTTTATATAAAAGATAAGTTTAAAATTTTTAAACGAATAAATGCAGATATCGGCATACATTTATCATCATATAGTTTACTTAATGAAAAAACATTTTTTTCTGTTCAACCGCGTATTGCAGTTAATATAAATATTAATCCAAATACTGCGTTTAAGTCTTCTTTTGTAATGATGCAACAACATATACATTTATTATCAAGTTCTAATGTCGGATTTCCGACAGATTTATGGGTTCCTGCAACTATTATTGCTCCTCCGGAAAAATCAATGCAAGTTTCAGGAGGTATAATTCATTTCTTTTCCGGAAAATATGAAATTAATATTGAAACCTATTATAAAAAAATGCAGAACCTTATTGATTTTAAAGAAGGTTCATCATTTTATTCAGGTAAAGGCAGTTGGGAAGAGAAAACAGAAACAGGAGGTAAGGGTATATCATACGGTGCTGAATTTTTATTAAAAAAGAAATCCGGAAAACTTACAGGTTGGCTCTCTTATACTGTTTCTAAAAATGAAAGAACCTTTAAACATTTAAATTACGGACAAAGTTTTCCATATAATTTTGACCGCAGACACGACATCTCTCTAGTTTTGAATTATGTAATTAACAAAAAACTGACTTTATCGGGAACATTTGTATATATGTCCGGCAAACCCGTAACTTTAGCAACAAACAGTTACGAAAGCATTGACCCTTTCAGTTATAATATAACAAACTCGGTTTACTTATATAATGGTAAAAATTCATATCGTTTACCCGTATATCACAGAGCCGATATAAGTCTGAATTCGGTAAAAAAAGTAAAAAAGGGAAGTAGAACTTTAAGTTTTAGCATTTATAATTTTTATAACCATCAAAATCCTTATTTTGTTTTTTATAAAAAAGAAAATAATACTGATAAAATCAAACTATATCAATTAAGTCTTTTCCCCATTATCCCATCAATAAGTTACAGCTTTAAATTCTGATTAAAACCGAAAAATTCAAAATTTTAAGCAGAAATCACTAAAAATACCGATTTTTA
>CAZCPV010000229.1:0-4552 GCA_964500765.1 uncultured Draconibacterium sp. | reverse complement strand
GATTTTAAAATTGAAATTTTGCCGAATTTAAATCATCTTTTTCAGGAATGTGAAACCGGTTCGCCCGCCGAATATGCAAAAATTGAACAAACCCTATCTCCGGTTGCCTTGAAAGAAATTTCCGATTGGATAAAAAATCATTTAAAAAACTGAATTTTATGGCAGAAAGTTTATTGATTGACGCAAGTGCAAGTAAAGAAGAAAAATACAAAACACTTCTTCCGCAGATTAAAGCGTTGCTTGCCGGGGAAGACGACTTTATTGCAAACCTTGCCAATACCGCATCAGCACTGTATTTCGGAATGGGCTTCTTTTGGGTCGGATTTTACATCGTAAAAAATAACGAACTGGTTCTCGGACCTTTTCACGGACCCGTTGCCTGCACACGCATACAATACGGCAGAGGCGTTTGCGGAACGGCTTGGAAAAACAAAGAAGCAATCATTGTTCCGGATGTAGATAAATTTCCCGATCATATCACTTGCAGCAGCGATTCAAAATCCGAAATCGTCCTTTGCGGAATAAAAAACGATACCGTTCAATTTGTGCTTGACATCGACAGCAACAAACTTGATGATTTTGATGAAATTGACAGAAAATATTTAACGGAATTGCTTGAAATACTTCTTTGATTTTGCAAGAAATTCGATATTTTTCGACTTTCTTATCCTTTATGTTTATAAAACAATTTTCCGGTAACCGTTAAACCGATAAACATAAATATACCGAATACAATACTGCTGACGGCAAGTTGCATACCGCCGGAAATAATATGTCCGCTTGTGCACCCTCCTGCCGTTCGTGCTCCGAAAATTAAAATAAAACCTCCCGCAAAAGCCCAAATAATTCGTTTGATTTTTGAACTTCCTTTTTGTTTTTCCCAATTAGAATAAATTAATTTAAATTTAAATTCTTTTTTTATCAGAGCAACTGCAAAAGCTGCAATCACAGCCCCGAATAAAAAAATCATTTCCCAATTTCCCGGTGTTTGAATTTTTGTAAAATAATTATTATTTGTTGTGCCGGCTATAATATCCGACAAATACGGATAACTTGTAGAAGCCCCTATCGGACGATTTGTTGTTGCCGACAGAAATACAATAACATTTAAAATTGCCAGCAAAATCCCTGAAACAAGCCATTTCCTGTCGGTACTTTTTTCTTTTTTGTGAATAAAAAAGGCACTATAAATAATTATTATTCCGATTAAAAACACTAAAAAATAATACAGAACGGTATGAGAACCAACTAATGAAAATAAAGAAATTTTGCCTAAATTTATCCCTATAATTCCCTGAATATAAGGAAACAGCATGGTAAAAATCCAACCGCCGAACAAGCCGCCTATTATTCCGATTAAAGCATCAAGAGAACCTTCTCCCAAAGACACGGCAAGCGTACCCGGGCAATAACCCAAAATTGCCATTCCGATGCCGAAAATTAATCCGCCGAGAATAACACCGCCGAGAACAAAAGGTTTTACGTGAAAACTTGCAAGCCCTAATCCGATTATAACACTAAGTAATAGTGCCCCCAAACCGATGGTTAAAAGAATTGTTTTAATTACGGTATTGTCTTTTAATTCCGACTGCGCACTTATAACATTAAATTTATTTAATTTTGCATATTGAATTATCAGTCCGAATATGCTGCCGAATAAGAATATTATCACATTTGATTTCATAATTGTTTACAATTAAGATTAATAAAATACGAATGCAAAAAAACAGCAAATAGTCGGATAAAGCAAATGATTAAAAGTTATAACAGATAACTAAAAGTTATAGTCGGAAGCAAATCGGATAAATAAATCTACGATTTTATTTTGTTGTCCTTTCGGAAAAATAAAATTAAAGCGGCGTTTCATTTCAAAATCGGAAATATCAATAACAGAAAGTTCGTTTCGCCTTAATTCTTTTAAAATACTGTGAACAGACAAAAATGCAAGACTGTCGGAATGCAAAATATAATTTTTAATGCCTTCGGTACTTCCAAACTGCATTTCAATTAAAAAATCGGAAAAATTCATTCCTTTTTCCTGCAAATAATGAGTAATAACTTCAAGCGTTCCGGAACCGGCTTCTCTTATAATTAACGGATATTTTTTTAATTCTTTTAAAGAAATTTCTCCGATTTTAGCCAAAGCATGCGAGCGTTTTGCAACTAAAAGAATTTCATCTTTTAAAAACTCCAAATAATTAAAATCACTGTGTTTTGAATACCCTTCAATAATACCGAGGTCAATTTCATTCATATTCAATGCCTGCTCTATTTGTTCGGTATTTCCGTTAATTACATGAATGGACAAATCCTTAAACTTAGATTTAAAATTTGCCATTAATTGGGGTAATATATAAAGTGTCATCGTGGTGCTTGCACCTATTCTCAACTCTCCTTTATGTATCTGATTTAAAGCACTTAACTCAAAATCAGCCAAATTATACAGCTTTTCAATTTCTTTGGCATATTTATATAAAATAATGCCGGCTTCGGTCAATTCAATGCGATTTCCTTTTCTTATAAAAAGTTTATTATTAAACGCTTGTTCGAGCGCATTTATGTGTTTTGTTACGGCGGGTTGTGTAATATATAATTCTTTTGACGCCTTTGTAAAACTAAGCTTCTCAGCAACTTTTTTAAAAACTTTTAATCTGAAATCCATTTAATTTTTTTTTCATTTTCAGTTTTACCGTTCGGTAATTTCAACCCGTCGATTTCGTGCTTTCCCGCCGTCGGTTCGGTTGCTCGTTATCGGCGATAAATTTGCGATGCCGTAGGCCGACAGTTGTTCCGCAGGTACACCGTATTTTGTAACAAGCTCATTCATAACTGCTTTTGCCCTGTTCTCCGATAAAATTTTGTTTGTCGAGAAATCACCGGTATTGTCGGTATGTCCCACAATAAAAAATTTCTTATCCGAATGTGTTTTCAGGTAGTCGGCAATATTTTTCATTTGTTTATCCGATTTTGCATCAATTTCGGCACTTCCCGTTGCAAAATGGATGTCATAAAATACGGAATGTCCGGTAAAATCAATATTTTGTGCGATATTTTCGGCGGATACCAAGCCCAATTCCAAGGGTACAGTTTCTATAACCGATTGATTTACAATTACAAAATCTTGTCCGTAATTACCGCCCGGACAAATATACAGATTCACATACACATCCGAAGAATCTTTTACGCCTTTTGCAACTACGTAGTAATAGTCTTTATCGCAATCGGTACCGTAACTTCCGTCCGGAAAATTTGCAAACGGTTGTCCGTCGCCTCCGTAATAGTCTTCTCGGTAAAAACAACTATTTTTATTGTGTTCTGTGTAAAGAATATTGTATCCGGCAATTGTCAGTGCATTTTTATAATTTTCATAAACTTTTAAAACACCTTCTTTTAAAGGAATAAGGTATTGAATGTTATTTATTTTTCCTTTAACGGTAATAAATTTCTTAAAAAATTGTCCGTGTCCCGCAAAATCTTTCATTACCGGCTCATCCAATCCGAGATAAAATTCGCCGTAATTTACAGTGTTACACTCTTGTATTACAGCACCTTTATATTCGGAAATTCCCGAATAATTTTTACATCCGCTTTTGTTCGATGTTCTCGGCGGGTCTTGTGCAAAAATGTTTGTCGTAAAAAATAATGCAAACGATACGAGAAATAATGTTGATTTTTTCATTTTAATCCTCCTTTTTAATGGTTATTTTTAATACTGTTTTCTAATTCTTTTACTGTTTTTATATAGTAACTGTTGTAACTGTCGGCATTCAGTTTGTTTTTGTAACTTACTGATTTTAATGCTTTTTTATTTAGTTTTGCTTTGTATTTTGTCATTCTGTCCATCATCTTTCTTATCTGATTTTCATCAAAATGCGAAACAACTTGTTTTAATACGGCATTTCGACTTAATTCATTGCCCTTTTTGTAAATAATATAATTCTTATATTTTTTATCCGATTGCGGATAAACAGATTTTAAAACAATGCCCCAATCGGCACAAGTAATGTTTTTTAAATAACTTTTTCGCAAGTCTTTTAAGTAGGCAATGCTGTTTTTATCTGCCCAAAATACATTTTCCGGCAAGGCGTTAATTTTTGTTGTTTTTTTGGTATTTATCTGATATACAAATATTTTTGAAGTATTTTTAACGGCTTTCATCAATTTAACGGAATCTTCCTTACCGTGAACATATTTTTTTGCCGATTGAATATCAAAATCGTTTGCATCGGGAAATTTGTAATATATCCGGAAATCGTCAAATGCAAGTTTCAAGTTTTGGTAATCCTGTTTTTTCGGATAAAGAATAAAAAAATCTTTAAAATCCGCAATACGATTTAATTTTTCGTTTCGGATATCAAAATAATAAAGTGCTGCATCAAAATAAACGGTTTTTGACTTGCCGCCGTCCGGAAATTTGGCAATTCCTTCGGGCATTCGGTATAGTCTGTTTATTGCGGTAAACGCAAATGCGGAATTGTCTTTTTTCCAAGCATATTTATAAGAATAATCGGTGCTCATACATAAATAAGGCGACCGACAGGAACTCAAAAAA
>CAZCPV010000228.1:0-4578 GCA_964500765.1 uncultured Draconibacterium sp. | reverse complement strand
CGGTACCTCGCGGTACAACGGTTTTCAAGACCGCCGCATTCGACCACTCTGCCATCTCTCCCGTAAAAGCGGCTGCAAATATAAAAACTATCTTTTAAATAAAACAAAATATTTTTAATATTTATTCTGATTGAACATATTTAATTAAACTTTATCGAGAAATTTACACTGAAACAGCAATTTTTTATAATATCGACCTCCCGTAAATACTTGTATTTATCGGAATTTACCGCATATTTTATAAAAAACCGGATATTTTTCAGAAAAAATTTCCATTCTGTTGGGCTATAATAAAATAATTGTAATATACTGATACACTGCATATTAAGCTACACCCCTTAAAAACAAAGGGATACAGAGCATATTATTTTCTTAAAAAAAATAAAAAAAATGTCCGTCAAATTTGCAATATTGCAGAAATACCCTATATTTGCATAAGAATTAATATTATCTAATCACTAAAAAAATTATTTTATTATGAACAAAGCAGAATTAATTGATGCTATCGCAGCAGGTTCAGGATTAACAAAAGCTGACTCAAGAAGAGCTTTAGACGCATTTGTAGAAGCAACCGAAGGTGCTCTTAAAAAAGGTGAAAGAGTTGCTCTCGTAGGTTTCGGTTCTTTTGCCGTTAACAAAAGAGAAGCAAGAAAAGGAAGAAATCCGCAAACAGGTAAAGAAATTAACATTCCCGCTAAAAATGTTGTTAAATTTAAAGCAGGAACTGATTTAACAAGAAAAGTTAATTAATCCTTACACCTTGCTGTTACAAAAAGGGATGCTTCGGTATTCCTTTTTTTATTTTCCGAAATTCAGAAACTCTTTTTTATCTTTGCTTTTTTTAAAAAAATGACACAAAAACTTATCCGACATCTTAAAAATATCGTAACCCCCGAACGTTTTGACTTGTTTAATCAAGTTATTCAAAATCGAACACGTTATATGACCGTTGTACTGGAAGATATTTATCAGCCGCACAATGCCAGTGCCGTTCTGCGTTCGTGCGATTGTTTCGGAGTGCAGGATGTTCATATTATTGAAAACGAAAATGAATATGTCATAAATCCGGATGTTGCTTTGGGTTCTTCAAAGTGGTTGGACTTATACCGATACAACACAGAACAAAACAATACGCTTCGGACAATAAATTCATTAAAAAAACAAGGATACCGAATTATTGCCACAACACCGCACACCGATGACGTAAATTTGGAAAATTTTGCTGTTGAAAAAGGGAAATTTGCACTGATGTTCGGGTCGGAGAAACCCGGTTTAAGCAAAATTGCAATGGAAAATGCCGATGAATTTTTAAAAATCCCGATGTACGGTTTTACCGAAAGTTTTAATATTTCCGTATCGGCAGCAATTATTTTGCATCACTTATCTTTAAAGTTAAGAAATTCAGGTATTGCTATTTATCTTTCCGACCGGGAAAAAGATGATATTATATTAAAATGGCTGAAACAAAGCATTAAAAAATCGGACATTATTATTAAAGAATTTCTTTCCGGAAAATAAAAAAATTATGATTACTCAAAGACAAGTTTTTTTTCAACACGTAGGACAAACATCTCAAAATCCGATAGCTTTAGAAATTGTAAAAGCCGAAGGAATTTACATGTATGATACCGAAGGAAAAAAATACATTGATTTGGTTTCCGGCGTATCGGTAAACAATGTGGGACACAGGCATCCGAAAGTTGTAAATGCGATAAAAAAACAGCTTGATGCGTATATGCACCTGATGGTTTACGGTGAATATATCCAAAGCCCGCAAGTGAAATATGCAAAACTGCTTACGGATAATCTGCCGGATAAATTAAATTCTGTTTACTTCGTAAATTCCGGCAGCGAGGCAATTGAAGGGGCAATGAAATTAGCAAAACGTTATACCGGAAAAAGCGAAATTGTTGCTTTTAAAAATGCTTACCACGGCGGAACTCACGGAGCATTGAGCTTAATGAACGATGAAAATTTAACACAAGCATTCAGACCGCTGGTACCCGGAATTTCATTTTTAGATTTTAATGATATTTCACAACTGAATAAAATAAACGAAAATACGGCTGCCGTTGTTATCGAAGCCATACAGGCAGAAGGCGGTATAGTACCCGGCAATTACGATTTTATAAGTGCCTTACGCAAGCGTTGCAATGAAACAGGTACACTTCTGATAGTTGACGAAATACAAACCGGTTTCGGGCGAACCGGAAAATTATTTGCTTTTGAACATTACAACATTGTTCCGGACATTATTTGCATTGCCAAAGGAATGGGCGGAGGAATGCCGGTAGGTGCCTTTGTTTCCGACAAAAAAATTATGCAAACTTTAACCTACAATCCGGTGCTCGGACATATTACGACATTCGGCGGACATCCGGTATCGGTTGCCGGAGCTCTGGCAAGTTTAGAAATTATTCTCGAAGAAAATCTTATTGAAGAAGCGAATCGCAAAGGACAAATTTACATTGATGCGTTAAAAAATCATCCGAAAGTAAAATCCGTAAGAGGAAACGGTTTATTTCTGGCTTTTGAACTCGAAGGAGAAGGCAGTGTGGAAATAATTATTAATAAAGGGGTTGAACTCGGTTTTATCAGCGATGCTTTTTTATTTGACAATACACGTTTTCGTATTGCACCGCCGCTGACGATTACGGACGATGAAATTCATGAATCTGTTAAATTGGTTAAACGTGCTTTTGAAGAATTGTAATTTTGAAAATTTATCAAAAATTCTTGTCGGTCTCTTCGGCAGTCTGCAAAATTCTTGTTCAAATTAAAAACTTTCTGTTTCCTGAAAATTGCTATGTATAATCGAAACCGGTTTTCTAATTCAACATACTGATAAACAAAGCAATATTTAATAAAGTAACAATTACGCCTAAAGAATAAAGCAATATTTTAGAGAATAATGAATTTTTGTATTTACCCATAACTTTCACGGAAGATGTCAGATAGACCTGAAGAAAAATGGTGAAAGGCAATTGAATACTTAAAATCATTTGAGAATAAATCAGCCCGTTAAATGGATTTGATATCAAGAAAATTATCCCGAGTCCGACCAAAAGCGATACGGCAACACCCAATCGCGAATGATTATCTTTAATATCGTAAGGTTCTTTAAACATACCGGCAAAAATAGAACCTCCCGCCATTCCGGATGTAACAGTAGAAGCGATTCCGGCAAACAAAAGAGCAACAGCAAATACAACGGCTGCATTGTTACCCAATAAAGGGGCTAATAATAAATTAGCTTGGTCGAGTTCGGAAACCGGAGTTTTAGTTCTGAAAAAAGTAGCTGCTGCCAACAAAATCATTGCACTGTTAATTGCCCAACCGATAATCATAGAAAATAAGGTATCGGTAAATTCATATTTCAATTGTTTCTTTTTAATTTTTTCATCTTTTAAATTCCATTGGCGACTTTGAATTATTTCGGAATGAAGAAATAAATTATGCGGCATTACAACAGCTCCCAATACACTCATAATAACAATCATAGAACCTTTAGGGAAAGACGGTGTTACCCATCCGGCAACAGCATCGTTCCAATTTATGTCAACGAGTGAGAGTTCATACAAAAAAGATAAACCGATAACCGAAACAAAAGTAATTATCCATTTTTCCAACAGTTTGTATGAATTGGTGTAAAGCATAATAATAACAAATACCGTAACTAAAAGTGCACCGGCTCTTATAGGAATTCCTGCTAACATTTTTAAAGCAACAGCACCTCCGAGAATTTCAGCTAAAGAAGTTGATACAGAAGCCGCCATTGCCGAAACAAGTAACAATTTAGAATAAGGCGGTTTAACATACACAGCGGCAGCTTCGGAAAGGCACAATCCGGTAACAATTCCGAGATGTGCCACATTATGTTGTAATAATATTAACATGATTGTTGAAAGAGTAACCATCCATAAAAGAGCATAGCCGTAATCGGCACCGGCAGCCAAATTTGCAGCCCAGTTTCCGGGATCTATGAACCCGACAGTAACCAATAATCCCGGGCCGATAAATTTAAATATTTCTAATCCTCCGTAGCCGGGTTTATAATTTTTACGATCAATATTTCTTAAAAACTTAAACATTTTGTTATTCCGGTTTATTAAAAATATATTTTTCTTTCAACATAAAAAAATCAATAATCAGTATTTTCGATAAAAATTTCTTATTGATTAAATAATTTTTCCCGCACAACGTTCGCCGTCAACGGCAGCTGAAATTATTCCTCCGGCATAACCGGCACCTTCGCCGCAAGGATACAAGTTTTTAATTTGCGGATGCTGCAAAGTTTCTCTGTCTCTCGGAATACGTACCGGCGACGATGTTCTGCTTTCCGCAGCTAAAATTACGGCTTCGTTTGTTAAAAAACCGTTCATTTTCTTACCGAATATTTTGAAACCTTCACGCAAACGTTTTCCGATATGCTCGGGCAGCCAAAAATGCAGCGGGGAAGACACAATTCCGGGATAATAAGATGTTTCGGGCAAAGATGCCGATATTTTTCCGTTTACGAAATCGTGCAGCCGTTGTGCCGGTGCCGTTAATCCTCTTCCGCCGTTTTGAAAAGCAAGT
>CAZCPV010000227.1:0-4638 GCA_964500765.1 uncultured Draconibacterium sp. | reverse complement strand
TAATTATTCAATACCGATAAGTTCCGTAACCGAAATCAGCCGGTCATTTTTATCATAGCTTTCGGATTTTACATTGCCGATATTACTTTTTACCCAAGAAATTGTTCGCATTTTTACGGTCATAAATCCTATTTTTGAACTTACATCCTGCGACACTTTTATCGTTTTAAAAGTTCCTGCCGGAGTGGTAACAGACTCGTAACTTTCCGCCTTTCGGTTTGTTATGTCGGTTCTGAAAACAAGCGGAACCCCGACGTTAATTTCGGCTTCGACAAAACCGTCGTTTAAACGCATGCCCGGTTTCATATTTGCCGGATAATCGATATTTTTAAAAGTCATTGTAACTTGAGATTCATCATAGGCATTCAATTGCTCTTTATTCAAAAACGAACTCATATCAATATAAAAAACATTGGCTTTACAAATAAATTCAAGTGTATCTTGATTTGTAACTTTTCGTTTTTTGCTCGTATCATATGAGGTTTGAATAATCTCATATTTTGTACCGCCGTCTTTATTTTCTTTCGACAACAGTTCCTGCGAATAATAACTTTGTACTTTTCCTTTTTTATTGCTTGTTTGAAACATCAGCTTTTGACCGACTTTTGTCGGAATGTATGCTTCGCAATTCTGGGAATACAAAAAATTCAGAAAAAATAACTGAATAATAAATAAAGAAAAAAAATGTTTCATGGTTCTGATTTTTATGTGAATATTGCCGTAAATATACAACAAAAAAAGAGAATACCATGCGATATTCTCTTTTTTATATTCCGGAAATTGTTATATTTCACATCGGTGATATACTTTATCAAAATCTTCATCTTCATCAAATTGAAGATATTTATAAATATTACTTTCGTTCGGTTTTACATATTTGTTGTAATATTCAAAATATTCTTCGGGGGTCGGAATTCGGTTTAAACCGGAAACAATTGCCGCCATTTCGGCAGAACCGAGATAAACTTGTGCCCCGCGTCCCATACGGTTGTCAAAATTTCGCGTAGAAGTCGAAAATACAACAGCACCGTCGGGTACTCTCAATTGATTTCCCATACAAATCGAACATCCGGGAAGTTCAATACGTGCTCCCATCTTGTTAAATTTTGAAAACTCGCCTTCCGACTTCAATTTTGCCTGATCCATTCTCGTAGGCGGAACGATATAAGTCCGTACATCGGCATTTCTTTCAAAACCCTCCCAAATTTTTGATGCCGCTCTGTAATGTCCGATATTGGTCATACACGAACCGATAAAAACGTCCTGAACAGGTGTGCCGGCAACTTCCGAAATGTATTTTACGTCATCCGGGTCGTTCGGACAAGCAACAATCGGTTCTTTTATTTCCGACAAATCAATTTCTATTACGGCAGCATATTCTGCCCCTTCATCTCTTGTCAGAAGTTTCGGATTTTTCAACCATTCTTCCATGGCATCAATACGTTTTTGAATGGTAGGTGCATAACCGTAACCCTCTTTTATCATTTTTTTCAAAAGAGCAACATTGGATCGTAAATAGGTTGCAACCGAATTTTCGGATAATTTATACGTAGCGGCGGCGGCACTCCTTTCGGCAGCAGCATCGGTCAATTCAAATGCTTGTTCCGCCGTAATATCCGGCATACCTTCCATTTCAAGAATTCTGCCGTTAAAAATGTTCTTTTTATTTTCTTTTTCAACGGTCATTAAGCCCTGTTTTATTGCCCACAGAGGAATTGCATTTACAATATCACGCAACGTAATTCCGGGTTTTGCTTTTCCTTTAAATTTTACTAAAACCGATTCGGGCATATCCAAAGGCATTCTGCCCAGTGCACCGGCAAATGCAACCAATCCGGAACCCGCCGGAAATGAAATTCCCAAGGGAAAACGCGTATGCGAATCACCGCCCGTACCTACGGTATCAGGCAGCAACATACGGTTTAACCACGAATGAATTACGCCGTCGCCGGGAAATAAAGAAACACCCTCACGAACAGTCGTAAATTTCGGCAGCATCTGGTGCATTTTTGTATCCGTTTCTTTCGGATAAGCCGCTGTATGACAGAATGTTTGCAGATAAAAATCGGTTTGAAATTTCAGACATGCCAATTCGGTAATTTCATCAGCCGTCATCGGTCCTGTGGTATCTTGCGAACCTACGGTTGTCATTTTCGGCTCAACAGCCATACCCGGTAAAACACCCTCGGTACCGCATGCTTTCCCGACCATCTTTTGTGCCAATGTATATTTTTGATTCGGTTTCGGAACCGGATTATTCGGCTTTGCAAAAATATCGGTTTCTCCGAGCCCTAAAAATTCTCTTGCATCAGAAGTCAATTTTCTTCCGATTATCAACGGAATACGACCGCCTGCCCTGAATTCGTCGGACAAAGTATTCGGTTTCAGTTCAAAACTTGATAAAATTTCACCGTTTTCGGAAGTAATTTCACCTTTTACGGTATTAACAATTATAACATCTCCGTGAGTTAATTTTGAAACATCAGCCGTTATCGGCAAACCGCCGGAATCTTCAACCGTGTTAAAAAATATCGGTGCGATTACACCGCCGATTACAATGGCATCTCGCCGTTTATTCGGAACGTAAGGGATGTCTTCTCCCATGTGCCACAATACGCTGTTTGTTGCCGATTTTCTGGAAGAGCCCGTACCGACGACATCACCGACATAGGCAACTTTATGCCCTTCGGCACGCCATTTTGCAATTTCTTCTATGCTGCCCGGTTTTCTTGCTTTAAGCATAGAAAGTGAATGCAACGGAATATCCGAACGGCTCCAAGCATCGCTTGCGGGTGATAAATCGTCGGTATTGGTTTCGCCTTCAACCATAAATACTTTTACTTTAATATTTTCCGGCAATGCCGGTTTTGAAGTAAACCATTCGGCATTTGCCCACGATTCCAAAACCTTTTTCGCATATTTGTTCGTTTTTGACAAGTCGGCAACAGTATCGAAAGCATCGTAAACAAAAGTAGTTTGCCCGAGCGATTTTACCGCATCTCCGGCAAGTTCACCATTTTTTAATGTGTCAATCAACGGAGCAACATTGTAGCCCCCGAGCATGGTTCCGAGTATTTCAACGGCTTTTTTCTTTGAAATTAACGGCGATGTTTTTTTCCCTTTTATAATTTCATGAAGAAATTCGGCTTTAACTTTTGCCGCCGGATCCACTCCGGGAGAAATTCTTTCGGTAAATAAATTCATTAAAAAATCTTCCTGTTCTTTCGGCGGATTTTGGAGTAATTCGCATAACCCTTCCGCTTGTTCCGAATTTAAAGGCAAAGCAGGAATTCCCATTGCCTTTCTTTCGGCTTCGTGTTGTAAATATTTTTCTGTCATTATATTTAGATAATTAGTTTTCTTATAAAATTGTCGCAAAAATAGTAAAATTACGATGATTTTTTTAAATATTCAGTGATTTATATTACAGAAGAAAAAATAAACATTCAGTATTACAAAATAAATAACTAATTTTGCATTCCGAAATTCATAAAAAGAACAAACATGGCATTAAAATGCGGTATCGTAGGACTTACAAATATAGGAAAAACAACCATATTTAATTGTTTTTCGGAAACGAAAGCAGAAGTTACGAATTTCAGTTTCAGTACGGATAAATCCAACCTCGGAACAATAAAAGTTCCCGACCAACGATTATATGAACTTGAAAAACTTCAGCCGACGGAAAAAATTATCCCCACAGTTGTCGATATTATTGACGTACCCGGAATTGCAAAAGGGGCAAGCGAAGGTGAAGGAACCGGAAATAAATTTCTCGGTGACATTCGAAATACCGATGCGTTAATTCATGTTCTGCGTTGTTTTGATGATGATAACCTTCCGCATGTTGAGGGCTCGGTTGACCCTGTACGAGATATGGAAATTCTGAATTTTGAACTTCAGGTTAAAGATTTGGAATCTGTAGAAAAAAAAATTGCCCGACTTGAAAAAGTTGCAAAATCAAATGATAAAGAGGCAAAAAAAGGATTGGAAGTACTAAACGTTTATAAAGAACATCTTGAAAATTTTAAACCTGCTTATTCGGCTCCGGTTAAAGAAGAAGATAAGAAATTTGTAAAAGATTTAAATCTTCTTACCATAAAACCCGTAATGTATGTTTGCAATGTTGATGAGACATCAGCCGTTAACGGAAATAAATACACCGAAGCCGTTTTTGAGGCATTAAAAGAAGAAAATACACAAATATTGATTATCGCCGCAGCTTTGGAAGCCGATATCGCCGAATTGGAAACCGCCGAAGAACGAAAAGAATTTTTGGAAGATGCCGGACTTAACGAACCCGGTGTTGATAAACTTATCCGTGCCGCCTTTGATTTATTGAATCTGCAAACTTTTTTTACCGTAGGACCGAAAGAAATTCGTGCATGGACATTAAAAAAAGGTATGACGGCACCCGAAGCTGCCGGAGTTATACACAGCGATTTGCAAAAGGGCTTTATACGTGCCGAAGTAATGCACTACGATGATTTTATTGAACTCGGTTCTGAACATAAATGCAAAGAAAACGGAAAATTTCATGTAGAAGGAAAAAACTATGTAGTACAAGACGGTGATATTCTGAATATTCGCTTTAATGTTTAAAAATTAATTGTAAAAACACATTCTCAAATTCTATTT
>CAZCPV010000226.1:1832-4716 GCA_964500765.1 uncultured Draconibacterium sp. | reverse complement strand
GGCATTTTTTATCAATTTGATACTTGTCATATCAACAGGGTCTTCAAATGTATATTTGTAAATTTTTATAACGGATTTTTCATCATCTCGTTTCCGTAATAAATAACAACAATTTATTTCATTGATTTCTAATTTGTTCTCTTTTTTAAGATTATAATAATATAAGAAAGGAAAATATAATTGGTAAACAGCAAAATTTTCGGGAAAATTATTTTTCCCTTCAAAAACAGTTACAATACCATTATTTTCAGTTGTAAGGTCTATTTCCATTTGTAAATTTGAAGCTGTTATTTTTTCTTTTCCTATTGAATAATTCAATGTTGTTTTAGTTCGCCTTGCACCATACATTTTAGGATTTGCAACAATGTCATCATACAAAAAATCATGAATAATTCTTTGATTAAATCCCACGGACAAAATGTTACTTTCGCTTGTATCAAATTCATTAAGAATACTTTGCCTATATTTCCAGTCGAAAATATTTTCTTCCGGAATTTCTTCAAATTTATGAAACCCCTTATCAATACCTTTTACAAATTTATGTTTCCCGCCTCCGAGATGAATTATAAAGTAATTTTCTTTCAGTAAAATAACAGGAAATTTATCCGTATTGTCAAGTTTTGTTGCATCAAAGGGGTTTCCGAAACCTATTTTTTTGGAAATATTTCTGACCAAATCGTTATTAAATTCAAAACTATTCTTACTACGGCAAATTTTAAATATTTCCGTAATTACGTCTTGTTTTTTGCCCATATCATAACATTAAAATTCGTAAATATACATTTTTTATTTTTTACGGATTATATTTTGCCTCTTCCAAAATTTTTCTTTCGTCTTTCTCTTCCATTAAGTCTTTCAGTGTTAATTCTTTATGGTTGTCCATATATTTTTCGACTATTTTATAGCCGATAAAACATCCGGCACGCGGTGCGGAAACATCGGTGAATGCCGAAGTATAAGGTCCGTCGCCGGTCATTTTTCGAATTTCGGTTTGGTCGGATGAAAATAACAATTTTTGTTCGGCAATATACGACCAGATTTTGTTTTCGTATTTTTCTGCCCAAACCAATTGCCTTACCGTATATCGCCATTTCAACGTATCGGCGACATCGGGTAACATACAATTAAGATAATATTGTATTTTTCCTTCATAAATCATTTTTTTCAACATATTGTCGCCTTCTTCATCGTAAGGATAATCGGCAACGGCAACGGCTCGCATAATATCAACGGGTATCATTTCTTTAACCATTCGCCGTTTTTGATAATTACTCCATCCGACTCGGTCGTACAAATAATAAAATTTTTTACCGAGATACTTGTCCGATGCCAAACCGACAATTCCGTCAAGTGTTACGACAGAATAGCCGAAAGATGAGAAGAAAGTATAAATTTCGGGTACGGTATCTTCCGGAAAATAGTATTTATAATGTTGAAAGGCCTTTTGAATTTCGGGAATTTGTTTTTGGTCGAAATCGGCAAAAGCCGAATCTAAAATATGCGGAATATTTTCGGTTTTCCAATAGCGAACAAACATATCCAAATTTTCGGGATAATTTTTGTCTTCCGACGAACCGATTTCTGTTATTTGATAATTAAACAGTTTAAAAAATTCTCCGTATTTCTGCCTGTAAAGATTTACATAAAAATCGGCACTGTCGATATTAAATTTGAATAAATCTTTTTCAAAATGTTTTACTTTTATATCGACTTTTATCTTCGAAACATCGACATCAAAATTATTGTTATTTTTGCACGAAGCAAAGAATATAACAAGAGAAATTAACAGAATTATTTTTTTCATATGCTTTAAAAAGTTACAAAGTGAAAGCTAAAAATACGTTTATATTTATTTTAATACGAAATTATACATTCTTTATTACTTTATGAAATCTAAATTACGTTTCAATCCTTTAAATTTTGTGCGTTTTACGGCAGATTTTTTGAATAGTTTATTAAACGTATTTTCTGTTATTTCGTGCCAGTCTTTTTTTGTCATTTCGAGTAAATCGGGATGCGGTAAAAAGCGGTCTTCGTTATGAAAAAGCGGTTTTTGATTATACGGACAAACATCTTGGCAAATGTCGCAACCGAAAACACGGTTTTGAAATTTTCCTTTCAGTTCTTCGGGTAAATTTCCTTTAAATTCAATGGTAAGATATGAAATACATTTGCGGGCATCTACTACATACGGTACGGTAATTGCCTGCGTAGGGCAAGCATCAATACAGCGTGTGCAGGTACCGCAATAGGAATTCATCGGTTTGTCGTATTCCAAATCCAAGTCGATAATAAGTTCGCCGATAAAGAAAAAACTGCCTTGCCGGGTAAGCATATTTGAGTGTTTCCCTCGCCAGGCAATACCCGAAAGTTCTGCCCATTTTTTGTCAAAAACCGGTGCACTGTCGGTAAATGCTCTGCCGTTTACTTCACCGATTTCATCATTTATAAACTGCATCAGTTTTTTCATTTTGTCTTTTAAAACAAAGTGATAGTCTTCGCCGTAAGCGTATTTTGAAAGCACCGGAGCATCTTTATGTTTTTGTAATTCTTTCGGGAAATAATTGATTAACAGTGAAATAATCGATTTTGCACCGGATATGAGAAGTTTCGGATTTAAACGTTTGTCAAAATGATTTTCCATATAAGCCATTTCGCCGTGAGAACCGTTTTTCAGCCAATTTTCAAAATTTTCGGTTTCTTCTTCCAAAAAACGGGCTTTTGAAATTCCGCAGGCAAAAAAGCCGAGACGTTTTGCCTCAGCTTTTATCAGTTGCGTGTATTTTTGTTTGTTGCTGTTCACCTTTATGACTGTTTGTTGTTTCCTTAGAAACGGAATTAATGCTTTAAAAAAGGTAAACATCGCCTCAGAGAGACGAGTTAC
>CAZCPV010000226.1:0-1732 GCA_964500765.1 uncultured Draconibacterium sp. | reverse complement strand
TCAGAGAGACGAGCTACAGAATCGCTTCAGAGAGACGAGTTACAGAATCGCCTCATGAGAGACGATTTACATTGTCGCTTCAAAGAGACGACTTACGGGATATTATAAAAAGCCCAATTCCAACATTGCCTGTTCGCTCATCATTGATTTTTCCCACGGCGGATCGAATGTTAAATTTACGTTTACCTTATTTACACCTTCAATTGCCGCAATACGGTCTCTTACTTCAATTACCAAACTGTCGGCAACCGGACAATTCGGTGCCGTTAATGTCATTGTAATTTCAACATTGTTATAATCATCAATATCCACATCGTAAATCAATCCCAAATCGTAAATATTTACGGGAATTTCGGGGTCGAAAACGGTATGCAAAACATCATATATTTTCTTTTCTAATTGTAATACATCTTCTTCCATTATCTTTATTTTTAAGCATTTACAAACAAGAAACAGGCAAAATTTCTGTTATTACAGAGGATCTGCCGTAACTTGAAAAGTAAAGTCGATTTTTATATCGACACTTTGTGTCAAGGTTTCTTTTGTAACAACTTTTGTTCTTAATTTGTATTTGTCTTTTTTAACATATTTATCCAATGCTTCTTTGGTTGTTTCCAATTCGATTGAATTTGCATTACTTTCCACATTATCGTTCCAAGCAAGTTTTGTTTCACTTTCGCCGTCGGCGGAAATATAAATTTCTATTGATTTTAAAAATGAAAATGTTTTACCGCTCGGAGAGGTGATAGTTAATTGCAATTTTTTTAAAATAATTTCTTTAACCAAATCAACATTGGTATTGTTTTGTGCAAATTCGCTTTCGGAATTAGTTGTTATGTCCGGAGTGGGAATTTCTACAGGCAACTGAAAAGGTAAGATGTTTGCATCTACGGTTGTTGTCGTACTGTCGGAAATATCAAAAGTTAACAATTTTTTGCATGAAAAAGTTAATACTGTTCCGATTAATAATACCGATAAAATTACTTTTGTCTTCATAATTGTAAATTTCAGAGTTTTTAATTAAAAATAGTAAATGTGATTAAATTTAAGATTCGTATTTTGCTTTAAAAGCCGTTGCATATGCTTTTATATTTTTTATCATTGACACCAAGCCGTTTGCACGGGTAGGCGAAAGATTTTCTTTTAATCCGATTTTATCAAGAAAAAATAAATCGGTTTGTAAAATTTCATCGGGCGTTTTTCCCGAAAAAATCCGAATAAGCAAAGCGATAATTCCTTTTGTAATAATTGCATCGCTGTCAGCGGTAAAATATATTCTCCCGTCTTTGTATTCGGCATCGAGCCAAACCCTTGACTGACAGCCCTGTATTAAATTTGACGGGGTTTTATTTTTATCGTCATAAGCATCAAGCGTATTTCCGATTTCTATCAGATATTCGTATTTATCCATCCAATCATCAAAGACGGAAAACTCCTCGATTATTTCGTTTTGTATTTCTTGTGTTGTCATATCTGTTTTTTTTAAACTTGCACGGTCTGATATTTTAAAACATTTTTTGTACTTTTAAAATACCTTCATACAATTTATCAATTTCTTCTTTGGTGTTATACATTGCAAAACTTGCCCTTACGGTGCCGGAAATTCCGAAATGTTTCATTGCGGGCTCGGCACAATGTGCACCGGTTCTTACGGCAATACCAAGTTTATCTATAATCATGCCTGTATCATAAAAATAAATTTTATTAAGAAGAAAGGACACAGCAGAAGTAT
>CAZCPV010000225.1:0-4732 GCA_964500765.1 uncultured Draconibacterium sp. | reverse complement strand
GGATGATGTATTTCTTCCTTCCTTTAATTTTTTATCGGACAACAGTGTTTTTAAAATTACATTATTGGAATTTAATAACGAATTTTTTTTTATTAAAGTTGCATCTTGTTTGATTAAATGTATTTACGATTAAAAAAATACTTGTTTAAAGTCTGTTGTATAAGCATGTTACGAAATATTTTAAAAAAAACTTCTAAAAAAATTTGCACAGTATAAAAAATGGGCTTTTATTTGCAAGTGAATACTAACTAACAAAAATATGTTATCCGAACGGCAAGAACAAATAATTAACGAATCAATAAAATTAATAGCAGAAAAAGGAATTCAGGGCTTTACGATAAAGAATTTGTCGAAAGCAATCGGTATTTCCGAACCGGCAATTTACAGGCATTTTGAAGGCAAAACGCATATATTATTAAGCATTCTCGACAGTTTTACCGAAATGGCCGAAATGTTATCCGGTTTGATTGATAATAATAAGCTGTCGGCTGTTCAAAAAATATCGTATATGTTTAACAGAATGGTTGATATGTTCAATAAAACACCTTCATTGGTTTCTGTTATTTTTTCGGAAGAAATTTTTAAAAATGAAGAAATTTTAAAAAATAAGATAATACATATTTTAAATAAGAATGAAGAAACGCTTGAAGCAATTATAAAAAAAGGACAGGAAAAAAATGAAATAAGAACGGACTTAAGCGAAAAATCTTTGGCATTGGTCGTGATGGGACCGCTTCGTTTACTCGTAAAACGCTGGGATTTGAATGCACATAATTTTAACTTGAAAAAAGAGGGAAAAATATTATTGGAAACCATTAACAAAATCCTTTTATAACAAATCGAGGAATAATTTTTTTTAAACAATTAAATAGTGAATATTAACTAACAAAAATTAAGTAAAATGAGTAAATTATTAACAAAATTTTTAAAAGCTCCGTGGCTTGTAATTGGAATAACGCTGATTATAACGGCTCTGTTTTTTTTGGTGATGAAAGATAATTCGAGAATGGAAACAAACTTGGATAAATATATGCCCAAATCTCACCCTGCTTTTATTTACAGCGATAAAGCCGAAAAAATATTTAATATAAATGACGGAATTATTGTTGCGATTGAAAACCAAGACGGAATTTTTAATACCGAAACGCTTGATACCTTAAAGCAGTTGACAAAGGCGTTGCAAAAGATGGAACAAATAAATAAAGATGATGTAACATCTTTATACACAGCCGATAATATTGTCGGAACGGAAGACGGAATGGATGTAAAACGATTTTTTAAACGGGTTCCGAAGTCGAAAGAAAAATTAGATGCTTTGCGAAAAAATGTTTTAAGTAACGAAATGATTTACGGAAAATTGGTTTCCGAAAATGAAAAAGTTGCGATTATCATTGCCGAAATAGGAGACGACGTTTTTTCGCAGGAGTTTTATTACGAAATTCTTGATTTGGCAAAACGATTTCAAACCGATAAAATTAAAATTCACGTAGCAGGCAGACCGATTGTTGAAGGGGAAATGGCTCTTCTCGGACCGAAAGATATGAAAAAAATGGTGCCGATTGTTATTTTGGTTATTGCCTTGGTTTTATTTTTTATTTTACGAAGCGTAAAAAGTACTTTGCTTACGCTCGGCGTAGTATTTTTCAGTACAATTTGGGCTTTCGGGCTTATGGCATTGCTTAAAATTCCGATTTATGCAGTTTCGACCATGATTCCCGTAATGCTTATTGCCATAGGGGTTGCCTATTCGGTACACTTGTATAATCACCTGCAGTTGTTTATAAATAAAAATCCGGAGGCAAGCAAGCGTGAAGCTGTTGAAGATATGATTAAAGCAATGTGGAATCCGGTAATGATTGCTGCAATTACAACGGCAGTCGGTTTTATTTCATTGTTGACATCGCAGGTTTACCCGATTAAATATTTCGGTTTGTTTACGGCTTTCGGCGTGGCTGTAGCTTGGATTTTATCGGTAATATTTATTCCGGCGGGAATTATGGCTTTCGGGCTTCCGAAAAGAAGAGAAATAAAAGAAACAAGCAAAAACGATAATTCTTTTCTTCACCGATTTGCCGTTAAGGTTTTAAAAAACAAAAAATTGACGATAGTTATTACATCGGTAATCATTGTTTTATCAATTATCGGAATGCAAAAAATCTGGATAAATTCAAGTTTCTTGGATAAGTTCGAAAAAGACAGCGATATTGTAATGACCGACAAATTTATAAACGAAAATTTCGGCGGAACAACAATGCTTAATCTTATTCTTGATGCAGGTAATAATCCGGATGCCTTTAAAAATCCCGAATTGTTGGCATTAACCGATAAAATGCAAAAAAGAGTCGTGAAAGATTTGAAAATTGTAGGTAACGCTTTTTCGCTCACGGATTTTATCGACCGTATGAATAAAGTGATGCATGCCGATAACGACAGTTTCAATAAAATTCCGAACAGTAAAGATATGATTGCACAATATCTGTTGCTTTACGAAATGTCCGGAGACCCCGAAAACTTAAACAAAGTCGTAAACTACGATTATACAAAACTTAATGTTACGTTTCAGCTGAAAAGCGATAATTCAAAAGCAATTAATTCGGCTTTGGATATTTTAAAACCTTATGAAAAAGATTTTAAAAAATACGGTGTTACCATGAATTATGCCGGCAGCGGTTATAAAGGGCTGGTTTTTACCGATTTAATTCTTGAAGGACAAGTAATGAGTTTAATTCTTTCTTTATTTATCGTAATTATTCTGTTGGCATTAATGTTCAAAAGTATCAAAGCCGGATTGCTCGGTTCAGTTCCTATTATTATCACGGCATTGATAAGTTTCGGGGTAATGGGATTTTTAAATATTCCTTTGAATACTACAACCGCATTATTGTCAAGCATCGCAATCGGTATCGGAATTGATTATGCCGTACACTTTATCGAACAATACAAAAATTTTGCAAAAGAAACAAATCACAACATGCTGCTTACGGCAAAAAAAACAATGGCAAATTCGGGAAGAGCAATTATATACAATGCAATAGTTGTTATAGCCGGTTTTTTAGTCTTGTTGTTCTCGGTTTTCCCGCCGAACAGAGAACTCGGGGCTTTGGTATCACTTAATATGTTTACGAGTTTTGCCGGTACTCTTACGATTTTGCTTGTTTTATTAAGTATTACAAAAATGTATTCAAAAAAAGACAAAAAATAAACCCTGATTTGGTTTCAGCAGTCCCCGTTACTTTGCTTGCAGGGTGCGGGGGCGTGAAACCGAACAAAACGAAATCAAATTATTAATCAATTAAATACAATTAAAATGAAAAATTTAAAAATCAAATCAGTTTTGGTCATTCTAATAATGACGGGAAGCATTTTCAATATAAATGCTCAGAAACTAACAGGAAAACAAATTATTGAAAAAGTTTACAATCGCCCTTCCGGAGACGATCAAAGTTCAAATCTGACAATGACATTAATTAACGCACAGGGAAAACAAAGGGTGCGTAAATTGAAACAATATTTGAAAGATAACGGAACGGTTGAAAAGAAAATTATGTTTTTTACTGCTCCGGCAGATGTAAAAGGAACCTCTTTTATGAATTGGAGTTACTCAAACGGAAAATCCGACGACCAATGGATTTATTTGCCTGCTTTGAAAAAAATTAAGCGAATTTCAAGCGACAGCAAAGGCGATTATTTTATGGGCTCCGATTTTACTTACGATGATTTGGGCGACCGTCACCCGAGCGAAGATACGCATAAATTATTAAGAGAAGAAACCGTGAACGGTGTAAAATGCTATGTGGTTCAAAGTATTCCGAAAGATGAAGATTATATGTATTCAAAAACAATAACTTGGATTAATAAAGCAAATTTTATCGGTGTAAAAAAAGAATTTTATGACGAAGACGGCGATTTATTGAAAATTATGCACGTAAACAGTTCTCAAAAAATCAGCGGAATAACGGTTGTAACAAAAATTACGATGGTAAATAAGCAAAAAAATCATAAAACAATTATCTCTTTAAGTAATGTGAAAATTAATTCCGGTATTCCGGATTCCAAATTTACCGAAAGAATGATGATGAGGGGAATATAATAATTTTAAAACAAGAAATAAAATGAAGAAAATAATAATATTTACGATAATTTCGATATTTTTTATCGAAGGATATGCACAAAATGCCGATTTTACCGGCTATGTCCGAAATTATACCGGAGTTTTATATAATACCGGAGATTTGTCGATATTGCAAAATACATTTAATTTAGATGTATCAAAAACAAGCGAAAAAATTGGATTCAAAGTGAATCCTATGCTGTACCACTATTGGGCAGACAGTTTAGATTTAAGATTAAGAGAAATTTATGTTGATTTATTTTTTAAAAATTTCGACATCAGAGTAGGGAAACAACAAATTGTGTGGGGAAAAGCCGACGGTGTTTTTATTACCGACGTGGTTTCGCCTTTGAATTTATCGGAATTTTTATTACCCGATTTTGATGAAATAAGAACAGGCGTAAATGCCGTTAAATTTGATTATTATATCGGAGGCAATACCCTTGAAGCAATTTGGATTCCTCAATATACACCCGCAGAACTGCCGAAACCGGGTTCAATTTGGTATATACAGCCGGAATTTCCCGCTCCCGCCGTCTTTGATCGGTCAAAATCAAAAGTAAGTTCGAGTATGGAAAACAGTGAATTTTTTGCGAAATATTCGGTCGTAACATCAGCAAT
>CAZCPV010000224.1:0-4761 GCA_964500765.1 uncultured Draconibacterium sp. | reverse complement strand
AATAATTTTCACAGCTACTTTCGGCAGTTTGCAAAATTCTTGCTCAAATTAAAAAGTCTCTATTTCCTGAAAGTTCCTACTTATTCATATCGGAAACAATTTTAAAAGTTTCATCTAAATAAATATCTTTTTTAAGATTTTTAAACCACGCAACAACCCTGTCTGTTTTGGCGGAATCAGCATATACAACAGCGGAATCTGCAGAAGGAACAAAAAATTTCAAATCGGAAATACGATTGTCGGCATTTCTGAATCGCTTACTGTATTGATTACGTTTTTCGGATTCCTGCATATATTTTTTTAAATTCAAAGTTGCATAATTAATATCATTGTAGAATTTCATTTTATCGGCATAATCTTTTATGATATTAAACGAAGTATCGGCTTTTACTCTTCGATTGCTTTCTTCTTTTATTTTTTCAAGATTATAATTTTCAGGAATTTTTTCATAATCGGCTTTCGGTATTTCGTCCCAAGCCATCGGATTGTCTAAATCTTTTTCACCCATATCTAATTTTGCATAAGCATCCGGAAAAACAATATCCGATTTAACGCCTCGCAATTGCGTGGCACCGCCGTTTATTCTGTAAAATTTTTGAATGGTAAGTTTTAAATCTCCCAAAGGTTTCAAATTTTCATTTCCTCTTATCATTCGGTCGAAAGGTAAAAACCGTTGAACGGTACCCTTTCCGAAGGTATGCGTACTGCCGACAATAATGCCTCTGCCGTAATCTTGTACGGCGGCAGCCGTAATTTCCGATGCCGAAGCACTGAATTCGTTTACCATTACAACCAAATGCCCGTTGTATAAAATATCGGAATCTTTGTCTTTTAAAATTTGTTGCAGCCCTTGTCGGTTTCTTACTTGTACAACAGGACCGTTTTTAATAAAAAAACCTACGATATCAATAGCATCTTGCAAAGAGCCGCCTCCGTTATTTCGCAAATCGAGAATTATTCCGTTGATATTTTCTTTTTTCAATTTCAGAATTTCTTTTTTTATGTCGCCGGCACTTCTTCTGCCGTTTTTTTTGTTAAAATCGGCATAAAAAGACGGAAGATAGATGTATCCGGTTTTTTCTCCGGTAATACTGTCTTCAATAACCGCCGATTTGGCAAACGTTTCTTCCAAAATAATAACATCGCGAATTATCGGAATTACTTTAATGCTTCCGTCGGCTTTTTTTACGGTTAATCTTACTTCGGTTCCTTTTTTCCCGCGTATCATTTCAATGGCTTTGTCAAGACGCATATCGACTACATCAACCGGCTCATCGTTTCCTTGTGCTACTTTCAAAATTTTATCGCCTACTTCCAATTCGCCTTGTTTCCAACAGGGGCTGCCCGGAATAATTTTCACTACTTTTATATAGGCATTGGGTTGAGACAGTTGGGCACCTATTCCTTCCAATTTTCCGGACATTTGAATATCAAAATTTTCTTTGTCTTTCGGCGGAAAATAGTTTGTATGCGGACCGTAATAGCTTGCTATTGAGTTAAAATACATGCTTAACAAATCTTTTTCGTCAACTTTGGAAATGCGGTGGTACCAATCGGCATAATTCTTTTTTACTTCTTCACTTGCTTTTTCCAGAAGTTCTTTTTCCGTTTTAATTTCAACGGTTGTATCGTTGTTTTTTTTCGCATCTTCCTGTATCTTAATTTTATCGGCAAGTTTTGTAAGTACGGCATATTTAAGATACTGTTTCCAATATTTTTTTAATTCTTTTTTGTCTTTTGCAAAAGGTTTTTTCTCGGAATCTAATTGTATGGAATCATTTTCGGTAAAATCGAAGGGCTTTTTTAATGCCGCATCAATGTATTTGTTTACTTCACTTACTCGTTGAATATAAATATCTTTTGTGAGCTTAAAAAAAGTGAAATCTTCCGCTTTAACGGCATCATCGATTTTATATTTGTAAGCGGCAAATTTATTTATGTCCGATTGTAAAAAAAAACGTTTATTATAATCCAATTTTTTCAGATACATATCATATACCTGCTCCGAAAAATCGTTGTCAATATTCTTATTTAAGTAATGATAATGTTGTAAACTTTCGGTTATAAGGTCTAAAATAAGCGTATTTTTTTTGTCATCGGAATTGTCAGCCGTAAACGAAAAAAGCAGACTTATAAAAAAAACGGAAATTAAAAGGTTGATTTTACGCATAAAATTATTATTTGTTGATTTATGAAACTCTGAAACTTGCTTTTTATTTTATATTTGCTCTTTTTTAAGATGAAATCTTTTTCGTTTAAACCGATTGCAAATAAAAATGCAAAGATATTAATTTTGGGAACAATGCCGGGAAAAAAGTCATTGGAAATGCAGGAATATTATGCTTACAAATATAATGTGTTCTGGAAAATTATGTTTAAATTGTTAAATACAGAATTTTCGGAAAACTACAAAACGAAGCAGAAATTATTGAAAGACAATAAGATTGCTTTGTGGGATTCGCTTCAATATTGCATAAGAGAAGGCAGTGCCGATGCAAATATTAAAGGTGAAGTGCCGAATGATTTTGAAACTTTTTATACAGAACATTCAGAAATTCGCACGGTTTTTTTCAACGGAACCGCCGCTGCAAAATTTTATAAAAAATATGTCGGGTTTAATGAAAATTTGAAATTTTACGTATTGCCTTCGACAAGTCCGGCAAATGCAAGCATGCGTTTTGAAGAGAAACTTAAAAAATGGGAAAATTATTAATACGGTAAGAGAAGAATTATGATGAAAAAAGAAGATTTCAGAATTATATTTATGGGAACGCCGGAATTTGCGGTTGAAAGTTTAAAAATATTATACGAACACAATTTTACTATTGTTGCCGTAATAACCGCACCGGATAAACCTGCCGGGCGAGGCAGAAAAATACAAGAATCTGCGGTAAAAAAATATGCAAAAAACAAGAATTTAAAAATTTTGCAACCGACAAATCTTAAGAATGAGAATTTTATTTCGGAATTAAAAAATTTACAGCCCGATTTAGCCGTTGTGGTTGCTTTTCGTATGCTTCCGGAAATTGTTTGGGCAATGCCGGCTTACGGAACGGTAAATTTGCATGCCTCGCTCCTGCCCGATTACAGAGGTGCGGCACCGATAAACCATGCAATTATAAACGGCGAAACCAAAACCGGTGTTACGACTTTTTTTATCGAAAAAGATATTGATACCGGAAATATTATTGCTCAAAAAGAAACGGAAATTTTACCCAACGAAACCGCCGGCGAATTGCACGATAAATTGATGTACGCAGGCGGACAGTTAATTTTGCAAACGGTAACGGATATTATGAATAACCGGGTAAATCCGATACCGCAAAAACAACTCGTTAAAGGCGAAAAACTGAAATCGGCACCGAAAATTTTTAAAGATTTTTGTAAAATAAATTGGAACAATGATACGAAAATAATTTACGATTTTATTCGGGGACTCAGCCCGTATCCTGCTGCTTATACCGAAATTTCCGATAAAAACGGGAAATTTTTCAGCATAAAAATATTTGCTTCCGAGATGATTATTGAAAAGCATAAACACGATGCAGGGATTTTATTTTCAGACAATAAAACACTTATAAAAGTCTCTGCAAAAAACGGTTACATTAATATCACCGATTTGCAACTGCAAGGAAAAAAACGAATGCCCGTAAAAGATTTACTGAACGGTTTTGATATTTCGGGCTGTGAGATTGTTTTGTAAATGAGCAGTATCACTTTTTGTGTTTATTTTTGTTAGTTTATTTTATGTTTGCTTCGTTGCACTGCCCTTTATATTATATTATTGTAATTCTGGACTGTTAATAAAAAATGCTGTTGCATTTCAGCAGATAAAATCTACTGTTATTGTTTGACGCAGATACGCTATCGCTAAACTATGCCGAGCGGGGTTTTTAATCAAAAAAAGTAGATATTTAATCTTTCTCCGAAATCAAAAAAGGTCACTACAATTTCTGTTAAATTAGTTTTGGGATTTAATAATTTATAAGAAATTTCATCATATTTAGTTCTGTTAACATCTTTATAAATTTTGTCTCTGAAAAAACTAAATAACTCTAAATTAATATTATCATAATCTACAACAATTTCAACTTCCGGCTTTTCTTTTATTACTAATTTTTCTGATAAAATATTAAATCCCTTATTTTTATATTTATTTCCTATATAAAAATTGCTGAATTTACTCCTGTCAATTGTATCCGTAACAAAATACATAGTAACTAATTCATTGTAAACAAAATACATATCTTTATCCGCCCAATCTCCATCATAATCTTTTTCAAAATGCAACGACCCTTTAATGAATAAGATTGATAATTTTTCATTTTTTTTATTGTTTTTTAATATTTTATTCTTTTCGTTAACAGCAAAATTATATGTTGATTTAATAAATTTTATATTATTTTTAAAACAGTTTGGAATGTAGTATAGATTCCATCCGCTTACTTTATCATAGAAATAAAAGTTTTGAACAATTTGTTCATTATCTCTACATTCTTTTACATAATCTTTTGATGTTTCTATACCGATATGAATAAAATAAATAACTAATAACAACAAATAAAACAATTTGCTGTATTTATTAAAAAATAATTGTTTTGTTGGTTTTTTAAAGAATATAGCTCCTATTATTAAACCAACTATGAATACTAATATTAAATACCGGTATGTTAGAATGATAAAAAATAACTCCCAAAAAGATTCTTTTATATGAAAAATCATAACTCGTCTCCTGTTATATAAATAATTTCTGTTTTAAAA
>CAZCPV010000223.1:0-4762 GCA_964500765.1 uncultured Draconibacterium sp. | reverse complement strand
TTTTATTTTGAGAATCTTTTATAGCACTTCAAATTTTTAATTGTTTTAAAACTTCGCTCGCATAAGATAAATTATATTTTGCTTCTTTGTCATTGGGATTTATTCTTAATGTATTTTTATAATTGTCAATACTTTGCGAAAGTTTTTTCATTGCGTCCGACATTTTTTGTTGTTGAAGCATTTTTTCCGCCTGCTTAAATTGAATATTTCCGAGATTATAATAAATATCTGACAAATTTTCTTTACCGTCGGGACTATTTGTCATGTTTAACAGTTTTTTTTCGGCTTCATCGTATTTTTTTTGTTTGTAATAGGCGTCGGCAAGGTTAAAATTTGCGGTAAAAGAATTGGTATCGACAGCCGTTGCCTTCTGGTAATCAACTTCGGCATTGCCGTAATCTTTTTTTTCATAACTTTTATTTCCGCTTCTGATGTATTTTCGTTCTTTTTGGGAATAGGCGGAAATACTTATCAAGAATAACAAAAATATGAGAATTGAGTGTTTCATTTTATTCAGTTAAGTATAAAAACAGAAGTTAATACGTTTTAAACAGCTTAATTATTTCGTTTGTCGATAAATTTTATCGGTTTTCTGCTTGTTTCGGGGTACAATTTTCTTGCAATTTCTTTCGGATTTTCAAAAATAATTTTCGGAGCTACGCGTAATTTTGCTCTGAAACGGTCTTTTAATATTTTCTCGTGTTTCGTTTCTGTTTCATTCACTCCGACATAAATATTAATTTCGTCCGTACCAATATCGTTTGTGTAAACTTCTACAATATAATTTTGAACTTCCGAAATATCGTCCAAAATATCGTAAAGTGCCGGAGGATATAAAGTCGTACCTTTATATTTTATCATTTGTTTTTTTCGCCCTATAACCGGCCCGAGACGCAAACTTGTTCTGCCGCAAGAGCATTTTTCGGTATAATGTTTCATTACATCACCCGTTTTAAAACGCAGCAGAGGCATACCTTCAACACCGAGCGTTGTAACGGTAAGTTCGCCGGCTTCGTTTTCGGCAACCGGATTATTATTTTCATCAAGAAATTCCGTAATAATCAATTCCGGGTGATGATGCCCGCCTTTGCCCGCCGAACATTCGGTAAATGCCGATGCCATTTCGGTAGAAGCATAAGTTGAATACAATTTTAAATCTCCCCATTTTTCTTTTATTCGTTTTCCGAGTTTATTCAGTTCAAAATTTTCGTTCCGAATAGGTTCGCCTATGCAAACTGCTTTTTTTACGCTTATATTTTCAAGATTAATATTATTTTTTTCGGCATAATCGGCTAATTTTAATAAAAATGAAGGTACGGTAATGAATGCTGTCGGTTTAATACGATTTATCGTATCCCACTGTAATTCAGGAATACCTCCGCCCACACGTATAATCCCCGCCCCTAATCTTCTCGCACCGAGATAATATGCCAATCCTGCCATAAAACGTTTGTCAATCGTAACCATTTGCTGATAAACATCATCCGAACTGCCGTCGGCACAGGCAAATGAAATACATTCGTTATAAGCAAGACGTTGCAAATCTTTTTCGGTAAGAAAAAAAGTTACGGGGTCTCCGAGCGTTCCGGATGTTGTAATATAGTCAATAATTTTATTTTTCGGAACACAAAGAAAGTCGTTATTGTATTTTTGAAGATGTATTTTTTCGGTAACCGGAATTTTTTGCAAATCTTCGATTGTTTTTATTTCATCAAAAGACAGCTTGTTTTTTTTAAATAAATTTTGATAAAATTTTGAATTCTCGGAAAGATATTTCAGTAATTCTCTTAATTTTTCTTCCTGAAAAAGTTTAATTTCTTCTTTCGTTTTAAATTCGATTTCGGGTATCATTTATTTATATTTTATAAGCATACAAAAGTATAAAAATTAATAATTTGAAGGTTTTTAGTATGATTTATTTTCTGATTTACAAAAAGTATGTTAAAGAATAGTTGTTAAAATACTTTTTTTTAGCTTGTTTTTTTTTTCTTTGTATTTATTAAAACAAACTTAAACAAAAAAAAATGGCTAAATTAGATTTAAGTAAATACGGCATTACTGACGTAAAAGAGATTTTTTACAATTTATCTTACGATGAATTTTACAAACATGAATTAAATCCCGAATTGGAAGGTTACGAAAAAGGTTATTTAACCAATCTCGGAGCTGTTTCGGTAGATACCGGTATTTTTACCGGACGTTCGCCGAAAGACAAATACATTGTTAAGGAAGAAACTTCGGAAAAGAACATTTGGTGGCGTAACGAGCATCGCCCGGCATCGGATAATAAACCCATAAGCGAAGCTATTTGGAATGATTTAAAAGAAAACAGTGCCAAGCAATTGTCAGGCAAGAAGTTATATGTTCAAGACGGTTTTGCGGGCGCCAATAAAGATACCCGAATTGCTATCCGAATTATTACGGAAGTTGCCTGGATGGCACATTTTGTAAAAAATATGTTTATCAGACCTTCGGAAGAAGAATTGGCAAACTTTGAACCCGACTACGTAATGCTTAATGCTGCAAAAACAAGTAATCCTAAATGGAAAGAGCACGGATTGCACAGTGAAGTATATGCGGCTTTCAATTTAAAAGAAAAAATGGCTTGCGTAGGCGGTACATGGTACGGCGGCGAAATTAAAAAAGGATTTTTCTCCATTATGAATTATCTTCTTCCTTTACAAGGAATTGCCGCAATGCACTGTTCGGCAAATGTAGGTAAAGACGGCGATACCGCCATATTCTTCGGCTTATCCGGAACCGGAAAAACAACTTTATCCGCCGACCCGAATCGGGCATTAATAGGCGATGATGAACACGGATGGGACGATGACGGTGTTTTTAACTTTGAAGGCGGGTGCTATGCTAAAACAATTGATTTAGACCCTGAAAAAGAACCGGATATTTACAATGCCATAAAAAGAGATGCTCTTTTAGAAAATGTGGTTATTAAAGAAAACGGCGATGTTGATTTTTCGGATACTTCAAAAACACAAAATACGCGTGTATCTTATCCGATTTATCATATCGAAAATATTGTTAAACCGGTTTCAAAAGCCGGACATGCCAAAAAAGTTATTTTCCTTACGGCAGATGCTTTCGGTGTATTGCCTCCGGTATCAAAACTTACACCCGAGCAAACTAAATACCACTTTATAAGCGGATATACGGCAAAAGTTGCCGGAACGGAACGCGGAATTAAAGAACCGGTTCCTTCGTTTTCGGCATGTTTCGGTGCTGCATTTTTATTACTTGACCCGGCAAAATATGCGGAAGAATTAATTCGTAAAATGGAAATGCACGGAGCAACGGCTTATTTGGTAAATACCGGATGGATAGGCGGTGCATACGGCACGGGAAAACGTATTGACTTACCTTCTACAAGAAATATTATTAATGCAATTCTCGACGGCTCTTTGGATAATGCAGAATTTGAAACAATTCCGGTTTTTAATCTTGCTATTCCTAAAGCCGTAAATAAAGTTGACAGTAAATTGCTTAATCCGAGAAATTTATGGGCTAATCCCGCTGATTGGGATGCGGCAGCCAAAGATTTGGGCGGACGATTTATTAAAAACTTTGAATATTTTACGGATAACGAAGATGTTGCAAAACTTGTTTCGGCAGGTCCGCAATTGTAATTTTTGTAAAACATTTTAAAACAGAAAAGGGAACTTCTTTAGGTTCCCTTTTTATTTCCTTTCGTATGTCGCAGTTTACGAGACAAAAAATCTGCTATATTTCAATTTCTCCTTCAAAAATAAAATCAGCCGGTCCGGTCAGCCAAATATCTTCATATCTATCATTTTTTTCAATAAAACTGACTTTTAACAAACCGCCTTTTGTATGCACGATAACTTCACCGGAACAAAATTTATTAATTTCGGCGCAAATAAGTGCAGCAGCAACGGAACCGGTACCGCAAGCCAATGTCTCACCTTCCACGCCTCTTTCATAAGTTCGAATACTTATTGAGTGATTTTTTTCAATTTTAACAAAATTTACGTTTATTCCGTTTTCTTTATATTTTTCGGAATATCTTATTTTTCTGCCTTCATTAAATACATCAAGAGATTCAATTTCATCGGAAAAAATGACATAATGCGGAGAACCGGTATAAGCATAAAAATTATTACCGACAGGTTTCGGTTTATCCGTATCAATCATTTTAAGTTTTACAATATTTCTTTGATTAATAAACGCTTCGTGTATTCCGTCCGAAGCCAGAAATTTTGTATGATTTTTTATTATTCCGATTTTTCGGGCAAAGGCAACGATGCATCTTCCGCCGTTGCCGCACATGGTACCGCCGCTTCCGTCGGCATTATAATAATCCATATCAAAATCAAGTACTTTTGATTTTTTCAAAATCATTATCCCGTCGGCACCTATTCCGAAATGTCTGTCGCACAAAAATTGAATTTGTTTTTCGGAAAAATCGGGAATTTCATTATTAAAATCATTAAAAATAATAAAATCGTTGCCTGCTCCGGTATATTTATAAAATTTCATAATTTACAAACAATTTGTATAAGAACAGCAGCTAGATTTAATGCACAAACCTTTCAATTTACTACTAAACTTTACACAAAGATACAAACTTTAATTTTACCGCTGTTATTTTTATATTTTGTTACCAAACGTATTTCTTATTCCGGTATTCCGTTCCATATTTCAATGTCGTCAATCCATTGATATTTTGGATTCGCATCTCCGTATATTTGAGTCAAAATAATAAAATCCAGCGGTTTAGAATTACGAG
>CAZCPV010000222.1:0-4779 GCA_964500765.1 uncultured Draconibacterium sp. | reverse complement strand
TTTTATTTGGGAACAATGATATGGATGAGTCCCGAATTAACGGTTTTCCTTTTAATTCTTTTACCTGTAAGCGGTATAATTATCGGATTTGTAGGGCGTTCACTCCGTAAAGATTCAAAACTTGCACAATCAAAAATCGGTGAAATATTGGCAACTGTGGAAGAATCTCTGTCCGGATTAAGAATAATAAAAGCATTTAATGCCGAAAAAAAATCGGAAAAACGATTTTACAATCTAAATTCCGAATATACAAGAATTATGAATAAAATAACGAGAAAGCAATATTTGGCTTCACCGATGAGTGAGTTTCTCGGAGTTGTGGTTATGATTATCATTATGTATTACGGCGGTTCATTGGTGCTTAGTGCCAAAAGCAGTCTTTCACCGTCGGCATTTATAGGTTTTATTGCAATATTTTCGCAAATTATTCCTCCCGCAAAATCTTTTTCAACAGCATTTTATGAAGTAAGAAAAGGGCTTGCATCAATTGACAGAATTAATGTAATTTTAAATGCCGATGAAAAAATAACGGAAAAAAAAGATGCAAAAACAATTAAAACGTTTAATTCAAAAATTGAATACAAAAATGTTTCTTTTAAATATGATGAAAAATATGTATTAAAAAACATTAACCTCAAAATTGAAAAAGGCAAAACAATAGCATTAGTCGGTCAGTCAGGTTCCGGAAAATCAACATTGGTCGATTTGTTACCTCGTTTTTACGATATTGATGAAGGCGAAATCCTGATTGACGGAATTAATATTAAAGACCTTAAAATAAAGCAATTACGCTCCTTAATGGGCAATGTCAATCAAACACCGGTTTTATTTAATGATACCGTAAAAAATAATATTGCGTTCGGAATGGACGATGTAAATACAGATGAAATTAAAAAAGCAGCTCAAATTGCAAATGCACTTAATTTTATTGAAGAAACCGAAAAATCATTTGATACAAATATCGGCGACAGCGGAACAAAACTTTCCGGAGGACAAAGGCAAAGATTAAGTATTGCCAGAGCAGTTCTTAAAAATCCGCCTATAATGATTTTAGACGAAGCAACCTCAGCTTTGGATACAGAATCGGAAAAATTAGTGCAGGATGCGTTAAACAGATTAATGGAGAATCATACATCAATTGTTATTGCACACCGACTTTCTACAATAAAAAATGCAGATTTAATTTGTGTTTTGCATGAAGGTAAAATTGTTGAAACCGGAAATCATACCGAACTAATTGCAAAAAACGGAGTTTATAAAAAACTTCATGATTTACAAAGTTTTTAAAACTTATTATGAAAGTAACCGGATTTACAATAATAAGAAATGCCGTTAAATACGATTACCCGGCAGTTGAAGCAATAAATTCCGTACTTCCGCTTTGCGATAACTTTATTGTTGCCGTAGGAAATTCAGATGACGATACACTGAATTTGATAAAAAATATTAATTCCGAAAAAATAGAAATAATTGAAACCGTTTGGGATGATACCTTAAGAGAAGGCGGTCAAGTTCTTGCTGTTGAGACAAATAAAGCATTCCGGTCAATTCCGGATGATACGGATTGGTGTTTTTATATTCAGGCAGATGAAGTTTTGCACGAAAAGTATTTTGATGTAATAAAACAAGCAATGCAAAAATATAAAGATAATAAAAATGTTGACGGTTTGTTATTCAAATATTTACATTTTTACGGTTCTTACGATTATGTCGGCACTTCATCAAATTGGTACAGAAACGAAATCAGAATAATTAAAAATAATAAAAAAATATATTCGTATAAAGATGCACAAGGTTTCAGAAAAGAAAATAATTCAAAGTTAAATGTTAAACCGATTGATGCTTATATGTATCATTACGGTTGGGTTAAAACACCCGAAGCAATGCAAAGAAAACAGGAAAATTTTCATAAACTTTGGCATTCCGACGATTGGCTTGAAAAAAATATAGTAAAAACAGATAAATTTGATTATTCCGGTATTGATGCTTTGAAATTATTTGAAGGAACACATCCGGTATGTATGCAAAAAAGAATACGTGAAAAAAATTGGAAATTCGATTATGATTTATCCTACAATAATTTGTCTTTCAAAGAAAAAATTAAGAAAATTGCAGAAAATATAACAGGAATCAGAATAGGAGAATATAAGAATTACAAAATTGTTTAATGCTCAAACACCTTTCCATACAAAATTATGCCTTAATCGAATCGCTCGAAATTGATTTTGAGCCGGGATATTCCGTTATTACAGGCGAAACGGGTGCCGGAAAATCAATCCTTCTCGGTGCTTTGTCTCTTATTCTCGGAAATCGTGCCGACACCGGCATATTAAAAAACAAAGAAAAAAAATGCGTTACAGAAGCCGAATTTGATATTCAACGCTATTCCTTAAAAGTTTTTTTCGATAAAAACGATATTGATTACGATGAAATAACGCTTATCAGAAGAGAAATTATGCCCGGCGGTCGTTCGCGTGCTTTTGTTAACGATACACCCGTAACGTTAAATGTTCTTAAAGAGTTAAGTGTTCAATTAACCGATATTCATTCGCAACATCAAAACCTTAATTTGAACGATAATCGTTTTCAGCTTAATGTTTTAGATGCTTTTGCAAATACTGTTCCGACAAGGGGAAAGTATCGGGAAATTTATTATAATTACCTGAAAATAAGGAAAGAGCACCGGTTGTTAATAAGTCGTGCCGAAAAAGAAAAACAAGAATTTGAATTTTTACAATTTCAATTTGACGAATTGGAAGAAGCAAAGCTTAAAGCCGGCGAACAAGCCGAAATTGAAAGCGAACTGAAACAATTAAATCATGCCGAAGAAATAATCGAAAATTTAAAAACTGCTTTTTCTGTTCTTTCCGACGAAGAAAACGGCGTATTGAATAAATTGCGAGATGCTGTTTCCGCTTTGAAGCAAATAAAAAAATTTTATGATAAAGCCGACGAATTAACCGAAAGACTCGAAAGTGCAAAAATAGAAATTGAAGATATCTCCGGTGAACTTGAAATCTTATCGGAAGATGTAGAACACAATCCGGAACGTGCCGAATTTCTGAAAGAACGAATCGACATGATTTATGCACTGCAAACCAAGCATAAAGCGGAAACCGTTGAAGATTTAATTGAAATAAAAAATCGTTTGCAAGCTAAATTGAACGATATCTCATCTTTCGATACACAAATTGCCGACAAGAAAAAAGAACTTGAGCAGCAGCACAAAAAACTTTCCGAAATTGCCGAAGAAATTTCCGAAAGCAGGAGGGTGGCATCCGGAAAATTAGAAAATAAAATTATAAATATTTTAATGCGTTTAGGAATGCCGTCGGCACAATTTAAAGTAAAACAAGAACAAACCGAAGATTTTACGGAAACAGGCAAAGATTTTATCAGCTTTTTATTTTCTTCAAACAAACATTCCGAAGTGCAAGAAATTGCAAATATTGCATCCGGCGGTGAAATTTCCAGATTAATGCTTGCCGTAAAATCCGTAATTGCCGATACAATGGCTTTGCCGGCTATTATTTTTGACGAAATTGATACCGGTGTTTCCGGCGAAATTGCCGAAAAAATAGGACAAATAATGAAAGAAATGTCCGATAATATGCAGGTTATAAGTATTACACACCTTCCGCAGGTTGCCGCAAAAGCCGATTTCCATTATAAAGTTTACAAAACCGAAGACGAATTTCATACCCGTACCGACATTAAAAAATTAACACCGGAAGAAAGAATAAAAGAATTAGCAACAATGCTCAGCGGTGAAAATATTACCGATGCAGCAATTAAAAATGCGGAGGAATTGTTGAAATAATCAACCTACAAAACCAAATTCTCCTATATTTTTTAATTTTGCGGCTTTAATTTTTTCTCGAATAATAAATATTTAAACTGATTAACCACAGCAAAACAAAAATACTCAGAACAGCTGCCGGAACAGCGGATTTCGGTTTAAACAATATCAATGCAAGGGCAATTGCAAAGCCCGAACTTTTTACCGTTAATATCAGGTTTTTGCTGATAATCAGTTTTTTATCCGGTTTTTTTCTGTTAAAGTAAAGATATAATATTCCCGTTACAAACAAACTTAAAAATAAAATCCCGGCAGTTTTCAAAACTGTTACATAGTCGTTTAAAATTAAGTTTCTGTTCACGGCGATTGCTGTGTATATAATTAAAGCAAAACCCCAATCAACAACTTTTCCGCGTACTTTTTCCGTTATCGGAAGAATTTTTTTGATAAGTAAAAGACGTGATAAGATTAACGGAATTACAATTATTTTAATAATTACGCCGACAATAATCATTGGGTCAAGAATAATGCCTTCCGAAAAAATATATAAAATTAAAGGGGTAAGAAAAATTGAAATTAAATAAGTGCCTAATACCGCTCTGAATGAATAGTTTAAATCGCCTTTAAAAGTGTAGGTAAACGGAATTACGGCAACACCGGGCGGAGTTGCGGCAATTACGACAAAACCGTTAAACGTTTCTTTATCAAATATAAAATATGAAATACCCAATAAAATAACCGCTTGTAAAATAAAATTTAGAAAAACCGCTTCTGCGGAAACTTTTAATGTTGTTTTATAATCTTTTAACAATTTTAAGTGAATTCCCGTCATCGAAAAAGTCATTACGGCGGCTAATATATATAAGGTGTAGTTTTTTGTAATTCCGGAACCTTCGGGTAATAAAAATCCGAAAATTAAAGCAGAAATTAATATCAAATTACGATTTTGAATAAGTTTTAAAAATAGTTTCATAAAAATT
>CAZCPV010000221.1:0-4802 GCA_964500765.1 uncultured Draconibacterium sp. | reverse complement strand
GCATTTAAAAATTTCTCTGTCGATAACGGCTGAAACATCCGGATTTTTTTCGACAACGGAACGAAGTTGTGCCAATTCCTGCAAAGCGGCAATAAATAAATAAGAAGCTCTGTATGCACGTGCCAATTGAAAAGAACTTTCAACGTAGCGATTTAATGTTTTCGGTTTGTTGAAATTATCTTTTGCTTTTTTGAAATATTTGATGGATTCTTTTTCTCTGCCTTTTGTATTGAGCAAAGCAAAGCCCATTTTGTAGTTAAAATCCGGGTCGTTCGGATTTTCGTATAAAAATCGTTCGTAAAAATCTATACTGGCTTCAAATATGTTGCCGTCTATAAATTCTTCCGTTAATTGAACTTCATTTAATTTGCTTGATTGCATTATTTTGCAACTGCTTGAAAAAATCAAAACAGCAAAAACAATTCCCGAAACAATACCTGTTTTTTTCATGTTAAATTATATTACAAATCTTCTGAAAACATAGGATCCCATGGCGGTAAAATAATCGGCTTTTGATTTAATATTTTTAATGTTTTTTCGTCAATAAATTTTTTCAGTATTACGACGCGAAACATATATTCATCAAACCATCTGTCGGTCATTGTTAAATACCCGTTATGCCCTGCGGATTTTCCCCAACTGTTTTCAAGTAACCATTTTGTTATTTTACCGTTTCGGTCAACATCGGCACCTATTAATGCCATGCCGTGTGTCGAACCGCTTTCGTGCGATAAAATACGTTCTTTTTTATTCATATCAAATTTAACGCCAAACAGGGATTCGTAATCATAATTCTTTGTATCCAAGAGTCCTTCGTCTTTGTTTAATTGCTTTCCTACATCGCAGGAAAAATACATGGCTTCGTTGTTTTGTAAGGATTTGAGAGCATATTTTTTGATTTCTTTTGCCGGCAGATTAATAAATTTCCAATTTTTGCCTTCCGAAATATTTCTGTCTTTTTTTATTTCATAAAGTTTGTAATACGATTTCGACGGGTCGTCCATCAGCATAATATAATCTGAATAATGAATATCGCCGAGTGATGCTTTCATAAAAGATTTCGGGGTATATTTTTTGTATTCGGTTAAATTTCCGTCTTTGTCTTTGTATCGCCACATAAATTGTGCAGGCGGTTCGCCGAGGTTGATACACAGCATTTTATATACATCTTTAAGCATGGTAATTTTTGCTTTTCTTAAAACGTCGTCGGTACCTTTCATATTTCGAAGTTTTAAAGCTTCGCCTCTTAATTTTCGACGAATCAATTTTATCGTCATACGGGTATTTTCGCTTGAATGCGTTTCGGGCATTACTTCTTTGGGTACCAAACCGTATTTTTCGGCAAGATTGGTAAACGAATTCCACACACCGCCGTCGCCTACGACATTCCCGAAAAGCCAATCGACTTCGCGGTCATCAATTTTTTTATTTCTTGTTTCGATAATTCCTTCGAGGAAGAGGTTTGATTTTTCAAAAATATCCCAAAAATAGAGGTAGTTTTGTGAATATTCAAACATCGGAAGATTAAATGTTTGCATGGCTTTCGGACGCATAACGTTCATTGAAGTAAACATCCAACACCTGCCGGAAGATTCTTGGTCGGTAATACCGTTTGTTTTTACTTTGTATTTGAATTCGTGATCGAACTTACCGATGTTTTGTCGGTTCAAAGCCAAATCGTTTATTTTATTGTTTGATACGGCATTTGTAACAGCTTTCATATAAGCATCGCCCGAATTGTACGATGATTTTATTTCCGTTAATTGTTTTTCCGTAATTGTTTTTTGAGCGTATGACAGGGTAATTGTCAGAAGAAAAATTGCAAAAATACTGATTTGTTTCATTTTAAAATGGTTTTAATTGTTTGCTGATTATTAAATTTTTTCCGGATAACCGGTAATATCTCTGATTCTGCCGTATAATTTTTTTAATCGTTTATACATTTTCAGATACACCTTATTATAGAGTTCTTCATAAATTTTTTTATTTTCGGAATGCGGGAAATACGAATTTCCCGTACGGCACATATTTTTCACGGCTTCTTCGTAAGAATTAAAATAGTTCATTCCTACGGCGGCATTTATTGCGGCACCGAGTGCCGATGTTTCGTAAATATGCGGTTTTTTAACCGGTAAATTAAAAATATCGGCAGTTAATTGTAATGCTTGTTCGCTTTGTGAGCCGCCGCCGGATACAATTATTTTTTTTATTTTTGTTTTTGTTTTTTTCTCGGTTCTTTGCAGTCCCTCTTTTAACGCATAAGCCAAACCCTCTAAAATTGCACGGTAAATATGTGCTCTGTTATGAACGTCTCCGAAGCCGATGATTGCACCTTTGGCTTCCGTTCCGGGAATCTTTACTCCGGGCGACCAATAAGGTTGCAAAGTTAAACCCATTGAGCCGGGCGGTATTTCTTTAATCATTTCGTCGAATAATTCTTCGGGTGTTTGACCTGTTTTTTTTGCTGTTTCTATTTCTCTGCATCCGAATTCTTCTTTAAACCAATTAACCATCCAAAATCCCCGGTAAATCATAATTTCGGTATTGAAATAATTTTGAACGGGACCCGGATATGCCGGAAAAAACGGAATGATTTCGTAATATTTTTTTTGAATGGTTTGAACGGTCGCCGTAGTTCCGTAACTTAAACAGGCAACATCGGGAGAGAAAACTCCGGAGCCCAAAACTTCCGATGCTTTGTCGGAAGCCGCCGCAATAAGCGGTAAACCGGCAGGAATTCCGGAAAGTTTTGCTGTTTCTTCCGTTATATATCCCAGAATTTCAGACGGTTTAATCAGTTTGGGCAACATACTCGGTTTTACGGGAAACATTTTGCTGTTTCGGTGATTTTCGCTTGCCCATTTGTGTCTTTTATAATCAAAAGGCATATAACCGACCATATTTCCGATTGAATCGACAAAATTTCCGGTTAATTTAAAAGTGAGCCATCCGGACAGATAGAGATATTTTTCGGTTTTTTCCCAAATCTTGGGCTGATTTTGAATAATCCAATTGCATTCGGCGTTTTTAACAGCATGAACAACGGCCTCTTTCATGTTTATCATCCGTAAAGATATTTTTGCCGGAATTTTAGGATATGTTTTTACTTGTGCCTGTCGTTGGTCGAGCCATAAAATTGCGGGTCGCAGCGGTTTTCCGAATTTATCTGTATTAATAACGCTTCCGCGTTGTGTTGTAAGAGCAACGGTTTTTATTCTGTTATTCGGAATTTTTGTTTTTGAAAATAAATTTAAAGTTGTTTCCGTGAGTTTTTTCCAAAAATAATCGGGGTCTTGCTCCGCCCAACCCGGTTTTAGAGAATAGTAGGGTGTTATTTTTGTTTTCTCCATATCAAGAATATTTCCCGATAAGTCAAACAAAACAGCCCGTATTGATTGGGTTCCGACATCAATTGAAAGAATTATTTCCGATTTTTCAGACATAAAAACTGCGGATATTGCTTTTAATAAAAATGTGAAAATATAAAAAATTGTATAATTTGAATTCCGTAAAGCAATTTATTCTTTATTTTGCAGAAAATAGTTTAATAAAATTGGAAAAAGTAGTTGTAGGTTTATCGGGAGGCGTTGATTCGAGCGTTGCGGCATATCTTTTAAAAGAACAAGGTTATGAGGTGCATGCCGTTTATATGATTAACTGGCATGATACAGAGGGTGTTATAGAAGGCAGTTGCCCGAGTGATGATGATGTTTTAGTTGCGAAATTGGTTGCCCGAAAATTGGGAATTCCGTTTCAAACGGTTGATTTCAGCGAGATTTATGCAAAGCGTGTAGTTGATTATATGTTTTCGGAATATGAAAAAGGCAGAACGCCGAATCCGGATGTGCTTTGTAACCGAGAAATTAAATTTGATGTTTTTCTTGAAAAAGCTGTTGAGTTGGGTGCCGATTTTGTTGCAACCGGGCATTATTGCCGGAAAGAAACAATTGTAAAAGACGGTAAGCAAATTTATCGAATACTTGCCGGAAAAGATAATAATAAAGACCAAAGCTATTTTTTGTGTCAACTTTCGCAAGAGCAACTTTCAAAATCTTTGTTTCCGATAGGCGATTTGCAAAAATCGGAAGTAAGAGAAATTGCCGAGAAAACGGAGTTGGCAAGTGCCCGTAAAAAAGATTCGCAAGGAATTTGTTTTGTAGGGAAGGTTGATTTGCCGACCTTTCTGCAACAAAAATTGAAAAGCAAAACGGGTGATATAATATTGATTCCTAATGATTTGCCCGAATTTGAAAAATATGAAAACGCTAATAATTTTACGCTTGTCGAAAGATTGAAAATTTTGTCTGAACCGTATTTTTACAAAAAAGAAAACGGAAAAAAGGTCGGAGAGCATTCGGGGGCACATTTTTTTACAATCGGACAACGCAAAGGTTTGGGTGTCGGCGGGCTGAAAGAACCGCCCTTTGTTTTGGATATTGACGTAGAGGAAAATATTGTTTATATCGGTGAGGGAAAGCAACATCCGGGGCTTTTCCGGAAAGCACTTTTTATTTCAAAAGAGGAAATTCATTGGGTGCGACCCGATTTAAAAGTTGAAAAGGGGGAAAAAATAAAAATTTCAGCAAGAATAAGGTATCGCCAACCGTTGCAAAATGCCGATTTGTATATGCAGGAAGAAGGTATTTATCTTGTTTTTGAAGATGCACAAAGAGGCATTACTTCGGGACAATTTGCTGCATTTTATATCGGTGAAGAGTTATTCGGTTCGGGGGTTATTTATTAAGTTCTATATATTCAGGAGCTTTCCAAACATATCTTTTACAACATTTATCTTTATCATA
>CAZCPV010000220.1:0-4845 GCA_964500765.1 uncultured Draconibacterium sp. | reverse complement strand
GTTTGTTGACCTTGACAGGTTTACACCCCCCACAAAAATTTCAGAAGCATTAGCCGGATTTACTTGTATGCTTAAATCATAAAATGCCTGTCCGCCGGCATCACTAAAATCTGTTGCCCAGCCCAGTAAATTTTGATTTGATGCTGTTCCGTCGTATATTCGGGTAAAAGTTCCACCGCTGTCAGTTGAGCGATAAATACCGAGGAGTCCCTGATTATCATCTCTTCCGACTAATGCCCAAATATAGTTTGGTTGATTTGCACTTACGGCAATTGAAATTCTTTCAACATTTGCATTAGGAAGTCCGTTTCCTACTTTAGTAAAAGTTGATCCTCCATTGGTTGACCTCCATAATTCTGCCGAATTTGCATTTGTTTTTGAGGCATATACTGTTGCTCCGTTTGTGCCCGGTTTAAATTCGGCGTCATCAATAATTCCTGTGAGTGTACTTACTGTATTATGATTGTTCCATCCATCTGTTGTCCTATATGTTACACCGTTACAAAATGCAATTTGTGTATTTACGTTTGCCGGACTTGCAAGCAGTCGTCTTACTCTGTAATGCTGAGTTACACTTACATTAAAAGAAGTGTTATTCCATGTTGCACCTCCGTTTGTACTTTTTAATATTCCTGTAGAATATGTATCTCCTGCATCATTATCTCCGGTACCCACCCATAAATTATTTGAATTATTTGGGTCTATTACAATTTCTGAAACTCCGATTGAAATTTGTCCTGACGATGACCATGTTTTACCGTTGTTTTCTGTTTTCCAAATTCCCCCTGCCGGAGTTCCTATCCAAATTGTTTGGTTATTTACTCCGTCATAACCGGGGTCAAAGGCAATATAATTAATTCTTCCGTTACCTCCGGGTGATTGATATGCACCGTTAGGAATTGCTCCGTCTATTTTTGAAGGTCCTAAAAATGACCAGTTTCCCGAAGTCGATTTGCCGGAAGAATATTTTTGCTTAAATTTTCTGATTTCATTAAAGGGGTCGGTCATTTTTGTTCTGTCACCGGTTGGGTAAACTCTTGGTTCCATAAATGCTTCCCATCTTTTATAAGGTTTTATCCCATGTTTTGGTTTTGTTTTATTGTACCAATCATAAAATGTTGCTTGAACGTCATAGAAGTTTACATTTGGGTCATTCATAAGTTTTGACCACGATACTCCTTTATGTACTTTTCCTTTTTTTTGCCACATTGGTGTAAGTTCTTGCCCGACGGCATTAATGAAAAAGCTGCTTAAAAAAACAATAATCAATAAAGTTTTAAAAATACGTTTCATAATTTTAGTAATTTAAATTAATTAAACTGAACAGCATATAAAAATATACATATTATTATATTTATACGGCGTTTTTTTAAAATGGTTTCAAAAAAGAGTTTTTTATTAATTTTAAATCCGAAAGTAATTGTATCACTTTGTTAATAAACAGCATAGTTAAAGCATTATCAACCTTATTTACGGATTTTATATTTAACAGAAATTTTTTTGTAAAACTATAAATTAATTTTAAATTTACAATTCTGTTTGTATTATGAAAGTTGTTGATTTAAAAAATATTTCGGTTTTTCGTAAATATAATAAGGTGTTGTCGGATATTTCTTTTTCGGTAAACGAAGGGGAGTTTGTGTATTTAACCGGCAGGGTAGGCAGCGGAAAATCCAGTTTGCTGAAAATTATATATGCCGACGAAGAAATAAGAACCGGTGAAGGTTGGGTTGCAGGATACGATTTAAAAACCATAAAACCGAAAGAGGTTCCTTTTTTAAGACGAAAAATCGGTATTGTATTTCAGGATTATAAATTGCTTACCGACCGAACGGTTTTTGATAATTTAAAATTTGTATTGGAAGCATCGGGCGAAAAATCTAAAACGGTAATAAAAGATAAAATAAAAAAAATGCTGTTGACGGTCGGTTTGGAAGGGAAAGAAAGTCGAATGCCTTTTGAACTTTCGGGAGGCGAGCAGCAAAGTGTCGGAATTGCCCGTGCAATGATAAATAATCCCTTGCTTATTTTAGCCGACGAGCCGACGGGAAATTTAGACGAAAAGAGTTCGGATAATATTATGCACCATTTAATCGACGCATCAAAAAATAATACAACCGTAATTATGGCAACCCACGATATGAATTTAATAAAAAAATATCCCGCAAAAATATTTAATCTTGAAAAAAATAAATTTGAGAATCAATAGTAATGAATGCAGTATAAAAAGGTAAATTTTGTATTTGCAGCCCCTGCGGGTTTGTAATAATTATCTTTTTCAGAAAAATAAAATTTTAGATTTTTGCAAACATAAACTCGCAGGGTCTTTTTACATTTAACTTAGTTAATAAAAAAATAATTTTTTATTTTGTGTTATGTATTTGATAGTCAGTATGTTACAACTTTTTAAGAAAAGAATTAAATAAAAAATTAAGATTTGATTTTTATTTATAATAAATAATAATGTATATTTGCAATTCCAAAACAGATGTTAAATTATTGATAACTAAAATATACCGAAAATGACAAAAGCTGATTTAGTCAACGAAATATCTAAGCAAACAGGTATTGAGAAAGTAGCTGTTAAAAAAACAGTAGAAGCTTTCATGGAAAATATTAAAGAATCTCTTCAAAAAAATGAGAATGTTTATTTAAGAGGTTTCGGAAGTTTTATTGTAAAGAAAAGAGCTGAAAAAACAGCGAGAAACATTTCTAAAAATACGACTATTATAATTCCGGAACATTTTATTCCTGCGTTTAAACCGGCAAAAACTTTTGTTAACGACGTAAAGAAAAACGTAAAATAAATCTATATATTCAAATTTAATTAAATTTAATTATGCCCAGCGGAAAGAAAAGAAAAAGAGCGAAGATGTCAACCCACAAGCGGAAAAAACGTCTGAGAAAAAACAGACATAAAAAGAAAAAATAATTTTTTTTCAGTCTGTATTAAAATATCAAAAAGAGCCGCAATCGGCTCTTTTTGGTTTATCGAAGATTTATGTATAAAAAAGATGTAAAGGGTGACTAATGAACTGATAATCAGTGTCTCAAAAAGAGATATTAATATAGCATATACCGAGGAAAAGAAACTTGTAGAAATACACAAAGAAAAAAGTAACAATCAATTTACCGTCGGCGATATTTTTTTGGCAAAAGTTAAAAAAGTAATGAACGGGTTAAATGCTGCTTTTGTTGATGTGGGCTATAAAAAAGATGCGTTTTTGCATTATTTCGACCTCGGACCGCAATTTAAATCGCAAGAAAAATTTTTAAATTCGGTATTAAATTCAAAAGATTCTTTACCGAAATTACAGAATTTTAAACCGCTTCCGGATATTAACAAATACGGAAAAATTTCCGAAGTATTAAAAGGCGGACAAACCGTTTTGGTGCAAATAGCCAAAGAGCCGATTTCAACAAAAGGACCTCGTTTGAGTTCCGAAATTTCCATTGCCGGAAGAAATTTGGTACTGATACCGTTTTCAAATACCGTTTCAATTTCGAAGAAAATTGTTTCGGAAGAAGAACGAAAACGCCTAAAACGATTAATACAAAGTATAAAACCGGATAATTTCGGTGTTATTGTACGAACGGTAGCAAAAAACAGACGAGTAGCGGTTTTGGATGAAGAATTGCGTGTATTGATTGCAAAGTGGGAAGGGATGCTCGAAAATTTGAAAAATGTTAGTCCGCCCGCCGTTGTTATGGGCGAATTAAACAAACCGGCTGCTTTGTTGCGTGATATTATGAACAGTTCGTTTACCAATATTTATGTTGATAACGAATCGGTTTATACCCAAATTAAAAATTACCTCGCCGAAATTACCCCCGAAAAAGAAAAAATTGTTAAATTTTATAATAAACGCACACCTATTTTTGACCACTTCGGCGTAAGCAAGCAAATAAAAGCATTGTTCGGGAAAACCGTAAATATGGAAAACGGTGCGTACCTTATTATAGAACAAACCGAAGCCCTTACCGTAATTGACGTAAACAGCGGAAACCGTTCAAAAAGAGCAGCCAATCAGGAAGCCAATGCAACGGAAGTAAATATGATTTCGGCGGAAGAAATTGCCCGACAATTGCGACTGCGGGATATAGGCGGAATTATTGTGGTCGATTTTATTGATATGCATTCTAATGAAAATAAACAGAAAGTGTATCAATGTATGAAAGACGAAATGGACAAAGACCGTACGAAGCACAGTATCCTGCCGCTCAGTAAATTCGGATTAATGCAAATTACAAGGCAACGCGTTCGCCCGGCAACCGATATCGAAACCAAAGAAACCTGCCCCGTTTGTGACGGAACCGGAGAAATAACACCGAGTATTTTATTTATTGATGAAGTGGAAAATCATCTTCAGTATATGACGGAAAAATATAAAGGAAAAATATTTTTGCATGTTCACCCATACATTTACGGCTATTTAAAATGCGGGTTATTTTCTAAAGCATTAAAATGGCAACTGAAATATAAACGAAAAATAAAAATTGTCCCCGCTCTGAGTTATTCTTTTTTAGAATATCATTTTTACGATAAAGAAGGGGAAGAATTAAAAATCTGAAATTTAGCTGTCTGAAAAGGCGGCTTTTTTTATAATTAATAATTTACAATGGATAATTGATAATGAACAATTAATAATGCGAATTAAGGGTTGAAAAATTTGCGGATAAATAGATAATAATACCGGATAATAATAGCCAATCCGATTCAAACAGAACGCTGATGACACTGATTTTGCTGATTTATGCAAATTTTATTCGTGATTATTCGCAAAATTCGCGTCATCCGTGTTCTATTTTCTATAATTTTAAAAAATAAATTTTAACTCTTAATTC
>CAZCPV010000219.1:0-4867 GCA_964500765.1 uncultured Draconibacterium sp. | reverse complement strand
CGAACCGACCGCGATGTAAGACAAGCCGGCTTAGTTGTGTTATGGAACTGCTCAATGCCGAGCATTTTAATTGAAACCGGATTTATAACAAATCCCGCCGAGGAAACTTTTTTAAATTCTGAAAACGGACAAGCAATTATTGCTTCAGCCATTTACAGAGCCGTTAAAAAATACAAATACGAAACAGAACATCAAAATAAAAAAATTACTGCCGATAAAGATATTATTTTCAAGATTCAACTTGCATTTTCAAGTAAAAAAATAGATACCAATCCGGAAAATTTTAAAGGCATTAAGAATGTAGAATGTTTAGAAGACGGCAGATATTATCGCTATTTAACCGGTAATACAAAGTCTTACAGCGAAATTGCAAAACTTCAAAAAGAAGTTCAAAAGAAAATACCGGAAGCATATATCATTGCCGTCAATAACGGAAAATTAATTACGATTAAAGAAGCAATGCAAATACTTAATAATTAGAACAATGACAAAAGAACAAAAAAGATACGTTAAAACCGGCATCCTTTTTACGATTATTATATTCATGGCTGTTTGGGGTGTAAATTATATCAGAAGCAATGATTTACTGTCAAACCAAATTAAACTTTACGGTGTTTACAGCGATGTAAAAGAATTATCCGAAGGAAACCATGTTTTCCTAAACGGCACAAAAATCGGAAAAGTTTCAAAAGTTGAATTCCTCAACGGTAATTTGAATAAACTTGTTGTAGAATTTCATATCAGAAGCGGTATTAAAATACCCGACAGTTCAATTGCTATGATTACCAGTACCGATATTATGGGAACCATGGGTTTAAAAATAATTCTGAACAAACACAAAACAAACAAATTCTACAAATCAGGCGACACATTAGTAACAAAAGTAGAAAACAGTTTATCCGAAGAAGTAAACAAACAAATTCTTCCGCTTAAACTAAAAACCGAAAATATGCTCGGAACATTAGATTCTCTTTTAATTGCTTTCAGGTCGGTTTTTAACCCGAAAACCCGTTCCAACATCAAAAAAAGTTTTGAACATATTCAAATTACACTTAAAAATCTTGAACATACCACAACTACGCTGGATACACTTATGACTACCGAAAGAGCCAGAATTGCTCATATAATTGATAATGCCGAATCAATAACTTCAAACCTGAAAAACAATAACGAAAATATAGAAAAAATACTTTCTAATTTCGGTGATATAAGCGATTCGCTTTCTGCTTCCGGTTTTATGTCAATCATACACAATGCAGACAATTCAATAAGCAGACTGAGCACAATACTTGATAAAATTGACAAAGGAGAAGGTTCCATGGGTTTACTTCTTAAAGATGAAAAATTATATAACGAACTTAAAAAAGCATCTTCCGATTTAGACGATTTACTGTTAGATATTAAAAATAATCCGAAACGATATGTAAGATTTTCGGCTATAGATTTCGGCAAAAAAATTATTATTAACGAAAACAAAACCGACTCCGTTTCCAAAAATGAATAAAGAACAAGCAAAACAAAGAATTGACAAATTAAGAGCCGAACTTTCGGAACACAATTACAAGTATTATGTTCTTTCACAACCTGTTATATCCGATTACGAATACGATATAATGATGAAAGAACTGGAAAGTCTTGAAAAAGAATTTCCGGAATTTGACGACCCGAATTCTCCCGTAAAACGTGTGGGAAATGATATTTCAAATGAATTTAAGCAAGTTGTTCACGACTATCCCATGCTTTCACTCGGAAATACTTATAATATCGGCGAACTTAACGATTTTGACAAACGCATAAAAAATATTATCGGAGAAAATACTTCTTTTTTATATGTATGCGAACTGAAATTTGACGGCACGGCAATAAGCATAAAATACAAAAACGGAAAATTTGCACAAGCCGTTACGCGGGGTGACGGGACAAAAGGCGACGAGGTAAGCGAAAATGTACGTACAATTCGCTCCGTTCCGCTCATGCTGCAAGCCGGCGATTATCCCGAAAATTTTGAAGTAAGAGGCGAAATAATTATGCCGCACAAAGTTTTTGAAAATTTGAATAAAGAACGCGAAGACATCGGCGAAAACCCTTTTGCCAATCCGAGAAATGCCGCTTCCGGAACCCTGAAAATGAAAAATTCCGCCGAAGTTGCAAAAAGAAATCTCGACGCATTTATATATTATATGCTCGGCGAAAATTTACCTTCAGATTCTCATTTCGAAAATTTGCAAAAATTAAAAACTTGGGGATTTAAAATTTCCGAACATATTAAACAAGCAAAAAATATTAACGAAATTTTTGAATACATAAACTACTGGAATACTGAACGTAACAACCTTCCTTATGATATCGACGGAGTAGTTATAAAAGTTGATTCCTTGAGTTTGCAAGACGAACTCGGGATGACGGGAAAATCGCCTCGTTGGGCAATTTCTTATAAATTTAAAGCAGAAAGAGTTTCCTCCGTACTTAAAAAAATTGAATATCAAGTAGGACGTACCGGAGCCATTACGCCGGTTGCCAATCTCGAACCCGTTCAATTGGCGGGAACAACCGTTAAGCGTGCAAGTTTGCACAATGCCGACATAATAAAAGAACTCGATATAAGAGAAGGTGATACGGTTTTTGTTGAAAAAGGCGGTGAAATAATTCCGAAAATCGTAGGTGTTGATTTCAGCAAACGCCCCGACAACTTACCTGAAACTCAATATATTGAAGAATGTCCCGCCTGCGGACACACACTCGTAAGAAATGAAGACGAAGCAAAACACTATTGCCCGAACGAATACGGATGCCCGCCGCAAATAAAAGGAAAAATAGAGCATTTTGTGAGTCGAAACGCCATGGATATAAATTGCGGAGAAGCAACGATAAATGCACTTTACGAAGCTGGTTTCATCAAAAATATTGCCGACTTATACGCTTTAACATACGAACAAATTTATTCACTTGAAGGATTTAAAGAAAAATCAGCAAATAATTTGCTCGAAAGCATAAAAAAATCAAAAAAAGTCCCTTTTGAGCATGTTCTTTTTGCCGCAGGAATACGATATGTCGGAAATATTACGGCAAAAGTATTGGCAAAAAATTTTAAAACCGTTGAAAATTTGCAAAAAGCAAGTTTTGAAGAATTAACAGCCGTTGACGAAATAGGCGACAAAATTGCCGAAAGCATTATCAATTATTTTAAAAACGAACATAATATTCAACTAATTGAAAGATTAAAAAATGCCGGATTGCAATTTAAAATAACTAAAAACGAAGAAAACGAAAATATCTTAAACGGTGCAAAAATCGTAATTTCCGGAACCTTTAAAAATCACTCAAGAGAAGAATTGAAAAAATTAATTGAACAATACGGCGGAAAAAACGTCTCCTCCGTTTCAAAAAGTACCGATTATTTCCTTGCCGGAGAAAAAGTCGGACCCGCAAAACTCGAAAAAGTTAAAAAATTCGGCATAAAAACAATTTCGGAAAATGAATTTACGGAAATGATATACAAAAACCGAATTTCTTAAAATCGTTTTGTTTTTGTACTATTGTAATTCTAAATATATCACTGTGAGTTTAAAAGATTTTATCATATCAAAAAACATCAAACGCATACGACGAAACATCCGATTTCATAATTTTGAAACGGCAAAAAATATCTCCGTTCTGTATTGCATTCGAAATAAATCAGATTACGAAAAAGTAAAAAGTTTTACCGGAGAATTATCCGATAAAGGCATAGTTGTAAGCACATTAGCTTATGTTCACAAACCGGATGAAATCGGAAACAACTATTTCGGACAAGGCAATAACAATTTCTTTTCGGAAAAACACATCAGCAAATTCGGAAAAATAAAAGAACCCTGTATCAATGATTTTCTGAACAAAAAAACGGATATTTTAATTAATTTATGTACCGAAAATACCTTTCATACCGAATACCTCTTTGCCCTTTCAAAAGCCGACTTTAAAGTTTCCGGAATTATTAACTGCAAATATTCCGATTTGAATATAAATTATTCAAAAAATCAAAACCTTGACTTTTTAATCGAACAAATTACCTATTATTTGAGTATTATTAAACAAGCATAATAATTATGATAAATCAACTCAAAATAAAAAATTTTAAATCAATAAAGGAACTTGCTTTTAAGCCGAAAAGAATTAATATTTTTATAGGTGCTCCGAACGTCGGAAAATCAAATATTCTTGAAGCATTATCACTCTTTAACGTCCCCTATATTACAAACTCGGAAAATAAATTTGACGGATTAGTAAGATTTGAAAACTTAAACAATCTTTTTTATGATAATAATACATCCGATAAAGTTGAAGTTGTAACTGATATAGGAACAGCTTATTTAAGGTTTCATCCTAATATTGAAACATTTGATTTATTATTAAGTCCAAATCCTGATACAGATAAAATTCTGGAAATAAAAAAAAACTACGCAGAATTAAAAAAATTATACAAAAATATTAAACATAAAAATGAATTTAACTCTGAAAACATAAAACTGTTTTTTGACTATTTCAGTAAATCAGGAAAATCAAATGATTTTGAATTTATAAATAATTATTACAGCTCAATAAGAAAATACACTTTCAAAAAAAATACAATAGGCAAAAAGGAATTTCATAAATATTTACTCCCCCCTCACGGAATTAATATAAATACCATACTTCAAAATAATAATGAAATTTTTGAAGAATCTGCATCATTTTTTGAATTATACGGTTTGGAATTAGTTTATGATGTGGCAACAAATCTCTTTGAAATTCAAAAAAAACAAAGCAAACGGGTTTATAAATACCCTTACAAACTGACGGCAGACACACAGCAAAGAATTATATTCTATTTAACGGCTACAAAAACAAA
>CAZCPV010000218.1:0-4893 GCA_964500765.1 uncultured Draconibacterium sp. | reverse complement strand
AAAAATAATGCTTTCAAATCAGTGGGAACAGCACCGAAAAGGGTGTTTGGGTCTGTTTGTTCATCAAAATCGCTTATTGCTTTTTTTTCAGGATTATAAGTTGTAAAATAAGACAAATCATAATCGTTATTTAATAATTTTTTTTCTGTCCACACATTATTTTTGTCAAGTTTAAAAAGATAAATATCATTATAAAAACTTTTTGGATTTTCGCAATGTCCTTGATTATAGAAAACATATAATTTATACTCGGATTGTTGTTTTAATAATTGAAAAATAAGGGTATCTTCTTGTCCGCTAAATCCCCATAAATTCAGTTTGATGTAATCATTGGGCTTTTGGTCAAGTATTTTGTATCCGAACATTTCACTGTCTTCTTCAAAATGTGCCGGATAATCAACTTCCTTTATTGTTCCGTGGAAATTAGGTGATTCGACCAAGTTCCATAATAAATCATACAAAGATTTTTGTTTTTCTGTTGTTGTTGTATCAGCAACTGCAACAGAATCATTATTTGTATTTTTTGTTTCGGAATTTTTGTTTGAATTTGAGCAAGCACCGAAAATGATTGCGACAATTAGAATAAATGTAAGTTTTTTCATTTTTATTTTATGTATTGAAGTTTAAAAATAGGTGAAAATTGATATGTTTCGCAATCTGTATCGCCTGCGGAGTTTGATATATAATTAAAAATATTTAAAAATACAATTTTGTCACCTTGCTTGTATGCCGCAATATATTCAGTTTTACCTCCGCTTGCCATATAGTATCGGTCTTCTTGATTTACCCGATAAATTTCAGTTTTATTGTTTTTTGTTGCAAATAATTTTGATACAGTAAACATTGAATCCAAATCGCCTTTTTGATTTGTATATGTGAATTTTACTCCCTCGATTTCAAATTGCCCGGCAATAAAAGGCAATGGTTTCGGCTTTTTTGTAATATCAAGTCCATTTTGTCGGAAAAATAATTTTGCGGAATCTAATTTTTGTTTAGATGTCTTATAATCATAACAATCTGACTTATCGTAAGTTGGATTATAAATGGTAAAAGTTTTCAGATATTGTTGATTTTTCAAATCATAGACGCCGAGTATTACGCCTGCTAATGAATCTTTCATTCCCGAATAATGACAATTGCAAGGTTTTTCATATATTTCGCCTGATTCATCGTAAGTTGTATTTAGTTCAAAGACATGCTTGAAAGCCACAAGTTGTTTGTCGAAGTTTATATCAAGAACAGTAAACTCTATTGTCATAATATTATTCGTATAGGGAACATCTGTAAATGGACGAGTTTTTGTAATTTGTCCAAAAAATTGTGTTGAAACGAACATTAAAACAGCTAATATTATAGATTTTGTTTTCATTAAATTTTTTTATTAAAGTGAGAATTGTCTGCATTTTTAGTGCGGTTAAAAAATTCGTTAAAACGAGTAGAGGTTTTAGTTTCCAAATTGTCGGGAAAAGAGAGTTCATTTTCTATTTTTGTCAATTCATCTAATACTTTTTCTTTTGAGTTAATAAAGTCTTCGCAACTTGCTAAATTTAAAAGAAGTTTATATTCCAAATTGTATATATTGTCTTTAAAAACAGTTTCTTTTGCAAGTGCTTGCTTGATACCTTTGAAGGCATTTATGTAGTCGCCGTTACCGAGTTTTGAATAAGGAGGTGTTTCAAAATCAATATATTCTTTGTATAATCCTAAATCGGAAAAACGTTGTTCGGAAATTTTTGGATATACTGATTTGTAAGCATCAAAAAATACATCATCATCTTTTTCGGGTGTTTGTAATGCTTTTTGGTAAATAGCATAGTAGTCATATTCTGCCTCATAAGAACTGGCTTCTGCGCCATAGCTAATTTTTATAAAAGGTAATATGCTTTTAACCTCATTATTAATGGTTTCATGTTTAATATTATCTATATGTATTTTATAAATTTCGTTATTCAAACTGTCCAATATCGAATTTTCTTTATCTAAAATTGTTTTTATATCGTTTGCCGAATTAGTATTTTTAAATATTTCTCCGTATTTAGTCAGTGTTTTTTCTTTTTCTAAAAATCCTTGTATATTTAATATTTCTTCGGAAGTAAAAGAAACGGAATCGATAAGTTTAAAAGTTCCTGTTGATGTTATTTTATATGTTTTATTTATGGTTTTAATACTCATTCCTATCGGTTCGTTATCATTATTAATTTCATAAGTTGTATCAGTTTTATTAATTCTAATGTTTAAATCATTTTTTATGCTTGCCAATGTCGATTCATTATCGCCGGATTCATCGCTATTAAAAAAGCCGATTTCTATTTTGTCAATAATTTTTTCTTTATCAGGCAAAAAAGTGTATAACTTATAGATATATGGTGCTTCCGGTGGCGGATAGGGGTATTCTGCAAGTATAAACAAATCAAAATCTTTATCGGTTTTTATATAAGCTTTGTAAAAATAATCGGTAGCGTAATGTAAAACACCTTTTTCGTCTTTTGATAATTCTCCTTCGGTATTGATACCAAGAATGCTTAAATATTTTGGCTCCACATATTTTAATTTGCTGAAATTTTTGTAAAGTCCGGCATTTTTATCCAAGGTATATGGCAATGTTTTTTGTTCAAAATTAGAAACAAAATCAGAGTGATTTTCTTGTTTTAAATTTTCGGAATTTACAACATTTGTACTGTCTTGTTGCGATTGTTGGTTGTTCGATTTTTGATTGCACGAGAAAACAATCAAAAGAGCAAAAAGTGAAATAATTATTTTTTTCATAATGTTTATTTTAAATTAAAATTAGAACTTGGCAATGTTGTTATTGTTGATATTTTATCCGTTAATTCTGCTTTATTTTTATTTTCAAATTCAATTTCTTGTGTGATTTTATTTAATTCTTCGATGACTTTGTCTTTTGAATATCCATAATATCTGCAAGTATCAATCATATTTACTAAATCGGTTTCTAAATTTCCAAATAGTTGCTTAAAACAATTATTTTCTGATGATTGCTTTGCTATATCAGAAAAAGCTTCAAAAAATCTATTATTTCCGAGTTGAATTTTATTTTGGGTGTATAGTTTTTTTGATAAATCAAAGCATTTTTTATTATCATCTGCATCATATATTTTTTTGTAAACATCAAAAAATACATTATCGTCTTTTTCGGGTGTTTGCAAAGCTTTTTGATAAAGCGGATAATAATTGAATTGAGTAGAATATTCGTATTTGTCAAATTGCCAAGCAAGTGTAATATAGGGATAATATTTGTATAAAGAATCAGGATTAACTTCACTTGATTCGTCTAATTTTTTTGCCTCCGAATTAAAAATATTGTTTATTTTATATGCGTTTGAACAAAAATGTGCTATATCACAAGCTGATTTTATATTTTTATAATCTCTCGCAGTGTTTGCAATAAAGACAGAATCATTTCCATATAATTTAATTTTAAATAAATAAGATTTTTTATTTTTATTTGAAATAATCTTTATTGTTCCGTCGTCATTTATTTTATATTCTTTGTGCAAAATATCTCCCGAATATCCTGCATTTGCAACAATTAAATCGGTTATATTATCAAAAGAGCCGGTATTTTTGTCAGATTTAACAATCAAATTTTTATCAATATTTATTTTGCTGTTCCAATCAGCTCCCATTTCAATATATCCCTTTTCGCCAACAAGAATAGTGTCAATAATTTCAGCTTTATTTTTGTCAATTGTTAATAAAAAATAATCAGTGTAGTTTTCTCCGTTTCCGGAAGATATAATGATTATGTCAAATATTTTTTTGGTTTGAATTAAATACTTTAAAATAATATAATCATTAGGTGCAGGAAATGAAATATCAAAATATTTTTTGAAAATATTTTTCTGATTTTTAGTTTCTTTATTATCTTTTGTATCAAATTCAAAAGGTAATTCTTTTTTTTCAAAATTAGAATAAAAATTTACTAAATCGCCGTTGATTTGTTGTGTTGTATCCGGTGTATTTCGAGCAACAGTATCAGAAATATTTTTTTTATCGGAATTTTTGTTTGAATTAGAGCAAGCACCGAAAATGATTGCTATAATCAGAATAGATATGAATTTTTGCATAATTCAGAGTTTTTGTTATTCTAAAAATAAGTTTTATAAACGCCTGCCCCCCAAGCTTTTCCAAACAAAATACATTAAAAAGAAAACAGTTGACAATAAGGTTGTTATATGAAAACTCTTCTGTAATAATAAAAGACGCGGTGCACCGAAAAATAAGAAATAAATTATAAATGCAAGAAAAAATTCTATGTATATTGATTTATCTTTTGCTTTCCTCTGTTTTTTTTCTCCTACAAATTCTTCTTTCCATAAAACAATTGAAAAATTAATAAACAAATCGGTTATAATTAACACCGGAATATATACAAACAAATAATTAATGCTTCCGAAATAGAAAACCGGTTCAATTTCGGCAAACGGAATTGAAACCATAATTATAAAAAGAACTACAAACAAAACAGCAAAAAAAAGTTTATGTTTTCCGACAAATCCTTTGGTTTCTCTGTTTGGTGCTAATAATTTTAATGGTTGAAAAAGTAAAATTACGCCGTAACCGAACAATGGCAATAAAATCGCAAAATTTAAGATTTCATTCCAAATTGTTTTTAACGAACTTGCTTTTATTTCTTTATTTCCTAAGAGATTTACAAAAAATACCAAAACGATAAACAGCAAATAAATAAAAAGATAGGTGTAAACTTTGTTTATTTTCTTTGTTGTAAAAAGTTTTAAAAATTGTTTTTGAATAAAAGGAGATAACTTTACATTTATTGCATCAACAATAACTGTAAGTAAATAACTCAGAGTTCCGAGATTTATAATATTTATTAAATTGAACTTTTCCGTTAACATAAAATATTCGTCT
>CAZCPV010000217.1:0-4966 GCA_964500765.1 uncultured Draconibacterium sp. | reverse complement strand
AAAAAAAAAAAATAAGACAGGATTGATGAGCTAAACAAAGAAAATTTGCTTAACCCGTACTTTATTGTAAAAAATAATTAAAATATGAACGAAAAAAAAGAACTTTCAATAAGTGAAAAACTTGCAATCGAAAGAACCGAATTGGCAAATGAAAGAACATTTCTGGCTTTTTTCAGGTCATTTGTCGTAATGTTAAGCTCCGGTTTGGCAATTGTTAAATTGAAAATTTTACAAAACATATACATTCTCGGCATTATTTTAATGATTATTGCCGTTTTCTTGCTTATTTACGGAATACGACATTATTTTAAAGTTAAAAAACGAATATTTTCATATAAATAAAAATTATTATGAGCAAAAAATTCTATTTCAAATGCAAAACTTGCGGTGAAGAAATCGAAGGTTTTAAACAATGGTTTGCAAACAATCAAAAATGTCCGAAATGCGGTGATAATAAGATTGATACAATTTATAATACACCAAAAGAAAAAATAAAAGAACTCATCAGCAAAGAGGCAAAACCCGAAAATTTATGGCATTATTTCGATTTCCTGCCTTTGGAAAATAAAGAAAATATTGTAACCGACGGCGAAGGTGTGGCACCTATCGAACGTTGGGCGTTTTTCGAAGATTACGCAAAGCGTAAATACGGTCTTAATCTCGAAGTTTACATAAACCGAAACGATAAAAGTTTTGCAACCGGTACCTTTAAAGATAAAGGCGGTGCCGTAGCTGCAAGTGTTTTAAAAGAACAAGGAATTAAAGAATATGTAGTGGCAAGTACCGGAAATACGGCTACGGCATTTGCACATTATTTGGCAAAAGCCGGAATTTCCTGCTCAATTTTTATGCCCGGCGATGCTTTCAGAGACAGTATGTCGCATATCAGTGCCTACGGACAAAAAGTTTTTCACGTGCAGGGCGACTATGCTTATGCAAAAAAAGTAGCTGCCGACTATGCAAAAAAATATAACGCACTGATGACCGGCGGAAATCTTGATCCTTTGCGTTTGGAAGCCAAAAAAACACAAGTTTTTGAAATGATGCGATTGCTCGGAAAAGTCCCCGATGTATATATTCAGGCATTGAGCGGCGGAACGGGACCCTTTGCCGTAGATAAAGCATTCAGAGATTTTGAAGAACTCGGAATTTTCGGTAAACTGCCGCGTTTTTTGCTTTCGCAAGGCGACCGTTGTGCTCCTATGGCGGATGCTTGGAAAAAAGCAAAAGAAAATAACTATCCCGAGGGCTGGGAAAAAGATTATCCGATTTACGAAAATCCCGAAGTTTTAATTCCGACCATTGCCACCGGTAATCCCGGAATGTATCCGCTGATGGGACCGCTTGTAAAACGAAGCGGAGGCGAAATTTTTGCCGTCAGCGAAGATTTGGCTTTGGATATGATTCGTCTTGTAGCTTACGAACGGGTTATAAAAATCGGTCCCGCATCGGCTGCCGGATTGCTCGGATTTTTCGAATCGCTTAAAAGAGGACTGATAAAAGACGGTGAAAGCGTATTCATTAATATGGGTGAAAGTGCAAATCGTGCCTATCATTACATGCACGAAGCCGCCTATACAATCAGCGAAGTGCATTCAGTTGACGATTGCGAACATTTTGACAGAGAAAAAAACAGAAAAACAGTTTGGGAACCCTTTGAAAACTATTAATGCAACTTTTTTTATTTTTTTAGGTTTTAAGATATTAAATAATCAATTAATTCGTTTTCAGAAAAACTAATAAATTTTAAAATATGAAATATTTATTGTCAATAATTTCAGTATTTATCGGATTTAATTCTTTCGCACAAGGATATAAAATAGACGTAAATGTTAAAAATCTACCGAGTAAGGAAGTTATTCTCGGGCATCATTTTGCCGACCAACTTATTCCTGATGATACAATTACTTTAAATTCAAAAGGATACGGTATTTTTAAAGGAAAAGAACTGCTTCCGGGCGGCATGTATTTTCTGTTTTTTCCGAATAAAACGCTTTTTGATTTTTTAATTGACAAAGACCAAACATTTACAATTATTGCCGATACAGCAGATTATGATAATACGGTTCATTTTAAAGGTAATGAAGAAAATTCTCGTTTTCAGGAATACAAAAAATTTTTGGGGAATGCGGGTAAAAAACGAAAACAACTTCTTGAAGAAAAAGAAAAAAATAAAAGCGATAAGAAAAAAACAGCTCAAATTGATGCCGAATTAAAGAAAATTGCCGAAGAATCGGAAGCTGAATATAATAAATTCTTAAAAGAACATCCCGACGATTTTTTTGCAAAATTTTTGAAAGCAACACGGCAAGTTGAAGTTCCGAAAACAATAAAAGACAGAAAACAACAATATTTTTGGTTCAGGCACCACTATTTTGACAATTTTGATGTTTCCGACCCGAGATTATTAAGAACACCGATTTATGAAAGCACCATAGATAGATACCTTGATAAAGTGTTAATGCAGCATCCAGATACCTTAATTCCGGAAGTCGATATGCTGATTGAAAAATCAAGAACAAACGATGAACTTTTCAGGTATATGCTTGTGCATTTGTTTAATAAATACGCATCTTCGCAAATAATGACCGCCGAAAACGTATATGTACATATTGCCGACAAATATTACATAAAAGAAGCAAAATGGAGCGACCCCGAATTTATTTCCGATTTAAAAAAGAAAGTAAAAAACAGAAAAAAATGCTTGATAGGTGTTACGGCACAAAATATTGCGTTTAACGAAGTGCCGTCGGATACCGTAAAAATTAACAAGTTGTTGTTAAAAATTCCGGATATTAATAATGAAGGATTAAAAATTGAAAAATCGGAAGCCGACAGTATTATAAAATACAATCTTAAAGTTGAAGTTTTGAAAAATTTTTACGATAAATTTCCTGTAACTTCTTCATTAAAAGATGTTAAAGCAAAATATACAATTCTCTGGTTCTGGACACCCGATTGCAGCCATTGCCGAAAAGAAACACCGCTTTTTCACGATGCGTATGTTGAGAAAAAAATGAAAGAGAAAGGGGTTAAAGTAGTTACTATTTTCCTTCAAAAAGATTTAACCGATTGGAAGAAATTTTCAAAAGTTACAAAAGAATGGCTCGAATTTATAAAAAAACATAATATGACCGATTGGATAAACGCATGGGATCCGTTCGACCCGTTCAGAATAAATTACGATATTCACAGTTCGCCGGTTTTGTATCTTTTGGATGAAAATAAAAAAATAATTGCCAAACGCATCGGCTACGAACAAGCATTAGAAATTATTGAAGCCGAAATGAAAGATAAGAAAAAATAAATCTTAATTTAATTATGAGTTTTGCAGGGCATGTTTTTGATATGATAAGTCGATTGAAGGATAATCGTAACCTTATCAGCAGCAGGCACTTTAATTATAAAAAACAATATAGAACTCATTTGGAGTTAAGTAAAGAAAAGTTAAAAAAAATAACACCTGAAGAACGGTTGAGAATTAAAGCATTGATTATTAAACAACGGAAAAAACAGTTTGTAAGAAAAATTATATCATTGTTTATTGCTTTGTTAATTACGGTTGCATTAATGTATTTACTGTTGTTTTCGGAAATTAAAATTTCATCTGATTTTTTGTAAATCATTAATCCGAAATAAAAATTTTGACAGAAAATACAGTAAAATATAACTATCCTTGGGGGCACGATAAGCCCTACAACGATTTTTCTTCTCATTTTAAACGGCAGTTCAAAGAACGCATACAAAAAATTGCCGTCGATGCCGGTTTTACCTGCCCGAATCGAGACGGGAAAAAGGGCAGGGGCGGTTGTACATATTGCAACAACGATACCTTTAATCCCTTTTATTGCAGTCCTGAAAAATCAATAACACAGCAACTTAACGAAGGAATTTCTTTTTTTTCCGAGAAATACAAAACTCAAAAGTATTTAGCTTATTTTCAGGCATATTCAAATACCTATGCCGATTTGAACACGCTTAAAAAATATTATTCGGAAGCATTATCTGTTCCGGGTATTATAGGTTTGGTAATTGCTACACGCCCCGATTGTATTAATCAAGAAATTTTGAATTATTTGCAACAACTTGCCGAAAAATATTACATTGTTTTGGAATACGGTATAGAAACTTGCAGTAACGAAACTTTAAAAAATATAAATCGAGGACATACATTCGAGGACAGTATAAAAGTACTTGAAATGTCGAAAAACAGAGGACTTCATGTAGGCATACATTACATTATCGGTTTGCCCGGCGATTCTCGCGAAGACAATCTAACTCATGCAAAAATATTATCCGATTTGCCTTTTGAAACATTAAAACTGCATCAATTACAGATAATTAAAGGCACAAAAACAGCAAAACAATATGCCGAAAATCCCGAAATGTTCGATTTGTTTACGGCTGACGAATATATTGATTTTGTTGTTAAATTTACGGAAAGATTAAATCCGGAAATAATCATAGAGCGATTTATAAGCGAATCTCCTTCCGATATGCTTATTGCACCCAAATGGGGCGGACTCAAAAATTTTGAAATCACGGCAAAAATCTTGAAGAAATTTAAAGAAAAAAAGACTCACCAAGGGAGGTTATCAAAAACAGATAAATAAATTGCAAGCTGTTATAAAATAATTTATGATTTTCAAATTGTTTTTTTTATTTTGGCAGTGAAATTATCCGATTATTAACTTATAAATTTTTACAAAATGAAAAAAATATCAATCAAATTGCTTGCAGTATTATTTTTAACTGCAATTTTTTTTGCATGCGGAAACAATTCCGATAACGAAAATAATATTGCTGCCGAAAATGACACTTCCGTGAACAATATTGTTACGGAAAACAATGCGGATATAGGCAAGAAAGATACCGTAACGGAAGAACCTTCCGTAAATAAAAAAGTTTTTGACAAATTTGAAGATTATGCGGAAATTAAAACCAAAAAAGATTTAATTGCACAATT
>CAZCPV010000216.1:0-4972 GCA_964500765.1 uncultured Draconibacterium sp. | reverse complement strand
TCAATTGCTTTTACGGCTCTGAAACCGTCGGCAATAGCACTGATAGCATCTGCTGTTCGGTTAGCGGAATCTCCGCCGGCAAATAATTTCGGAAGCGTTGTTTGTTTATTTTCATCAACTGTAAAACGCCCTCTTTCAATTTTTATTTGCTCTTTCATATCATCGGGAATAAAGGAATAATCACCTTCCTGACCGATTGCACCTATTACGGCTGTTACTTCCATAATTTCTTCACTGCCTTCAATTTGTTTCGGTTTGGGTCTTCCGCCGTCCGGGTCGGGAATCATTTCGGCACGAGCAAATTTCAATCCCGTAACTTTTCCGTTTTCATCACCGATAATTTCAATCGGAATACCTTGAGGCATAATATGAACGCCTTCGTCTTCCGCACCTTCAATTTCTTCCCAATCGGCAGGCATATCTTCAATTCTTCTTCTGTAAACGATAGTAACTTCGGCACCTTTTCTTCGAGCAACACGTGCAGCATCAATAGCCACATTACCGCCGCCGATTATTGCAACTTTATTTCCTATTTCCATTTCGCCGCCGCTGTTAATTACATCAAGATAAGTAACAGCTTGCAACGAACCTTTTAAATCTTCGCCGGTTATTCCGAGTGTCCACGGTTTTTCAAAACCTACACCCATAAATACGGCATCCGAGTTATCATAAAGTTCTTTAAAATCAATATCTTTACCGACGCGTGTATTAAAGTTAATTTTTACGCCGATACTTTGCATATAGCCGACTTGTTTTTCCAAACTTTCAGCCGGCAATCTGTATTTCGGAATACCGTAAAAAGTCATACCGCCGGCTTTGGCTTTGGCTTCGTAAATTGTTACGTCAAAACCTCTGAGTGCCAAATAATATCCTGCGGTTAAACCGGAAGGTCCGGCACCTATAATGCTTACTTTCTTACCGTTGGCTTCTTTTATTTCCGGATTAACAATTTCTTTAATAATTTCGGCAGTTTCAGCAGTTTCTGTCGCATAACGTTTCAACCAACGAATAGCAATTGCATCGCCTCTGTGTGTCATGGCACAAACATCTTCACACCTTCTTGTACAAACTTTACCGCACATTTCCGGTAACGGATTATTATCATAAATTATCCGCAAGGCATCTTCATCATTCCCTTTTGCTATTGCATTAATGTATTCGGGAATGTGCATATGGTCGGGACAAGATTCCGTACACAATCCGCAACTGATACAACGTGCAGCTTCTTTTCGTGCTTCCTCTTCGTTATATCCCAAAACGGCTTCGGCAAATGATTGTATTCTGACATCACCGTCAAGTTCACGCATCGGAACACGATTGTAGTCCGATAATGAAGTTTCTTTATCGCTGTGAAACGAGATTAATTCTTCACCATTTTCTTTATTGTCAACACCGGGTGTCCATAAGAAATCATCTCCGTTGTCGGTAACAAAAATATAATCTTTTGTTAAATTTAAAGAACCGGTCGGACACACTTCAACACAAAGTGCACACCAGCAACAACGTCCGTTATCAACTCGGGGTCTTAATCCCGAATCACCTTTTTCACCTTCTATACCGGCAATTTCTACCATATCAATGGCTTCGTTCATACAAATTGTAGAACAATTTCCGCAACCGATACAATCATCTAATTTATTAAAATGCAATCCTCTGTATCTGTCGGAAGCATGTTCCGGTACTTCGGGAAACATTAAAGTATGCGGTTTTTTACCGAATTGTTTTAATCCTGTTATCGGAGATAATAAACCTTTTAAATCAAAAAATGCCATTTTATACAGCTTAAATGTTATTTATTCAATTAAGAATTTAATTTTTTATCGTTCAATTTCCGGCGGACAAGTACCGAGACTGTTCATAATAAATGAAACGTCGGCAATATTTTCGCCTACCAATAAATTTTCTAAAAGTGTAACACCGTGTACGTAAGCCGGTCCTTTTACATGAACTCGCCGCGGCTTGTTTCCGCCGTCGCTGACCATGTAATATGCAAATTCGCCTCTTGCCGATTCTGTTTTTACGAACGCATCGCCGGCAGGTACCGTCCATTTATGCGGATTCGGTATTTTATTGTAATATTCGCCTCCGGGCATTTTATCCAATGCTTGTCTTACCAAATTAATTGATTGGCGAATTTCAAATCTTCTGATTAATGCACGTGTCCAAACATCGCCGCCTTCCATAGCGGGAACTTCAAAATCCAGTTTATCATAAACTTCGTAAGGATCATCAATACGAACATCGCTTTTTATTCCGCATCCTCTTAAAGGCGGTCCTACAACGCCCCATTCTACGGCTTTGTTTTTATCAATGATGCCGACACCTTTGGCTCTTTTTTGGAAAATAGAGTTTTCAAATAAAAGTTTGTCGTAATCATCCAATCGTTTTTCAAGATAATCCATAGTTTTCATGGCTTTATCTTTGAAACCTTTCGGTAAATCACGACGAACTCCGCCCGGCCAGATATACATATGATAAATACGCCCGCCGGTTAAATCTTCAAATAAATCCAAAATATAATTTCTGTCTCCCACACTCCATTGCGGCATGGTATATAAACCTGCCGAACCGGATTGTCCGCCGTACCATAAAAGATAGGTTGCAATTCGAGCTAATTCAAGCGTCATTACGCGAATATATTTAGCTCTTTCGGGAACTTCACGTCCTTCTATTTCTTCAACGGCACGTGAATAGTTTTCTTCATTCGGGTCGGGTTCCGGAACACAAATACGACATACAATCGTAAAACTTTGCAGCCAATTTCTTCGTTCCATCAGTTTTTCAAAACCTCTGTGCAAATAGCCGACATGGGTTTCAGCTTTAACAACGGTATCTCCTTGTATTTGCAGTTTTACCATCATATTTCCGGTAATACCGGGATGTTGAGGTCCTAAATATAATGTTGTTGTTTTTTCTCGCATTATGAAATGAGCTTTAATTTATTCTTTATTTTTAAAGTATTAATCGCGTGAATATTTTTTTGCAAAATCGGGTAATTCTTCATCCGTTCGTTCTTGAACATGCTCTCTGACATCTTTTGCATCTTCTCTGCCGGGTCGATGAAAATAGGTTTCTTTAACAAATTCTGCGGTATCAAAATCACGACGCATAGGCGGCAAATGTTCCCAGTCTTCCAAAATAAATTCTTTTCTGCCGACTAAACCTTCAAATTGGATTCTGAACATTTCACGAATTTCTCGTTCGTAAGTATTTGCCTGTCGCCAAATAAAATCAATATTCGGTAACGAACCGTTATCTCTGGGGACTCTTGTTTTTACAAAGAAATTAATCTTTTCTTCGGGATGCCATAAAATATAAACAACTTCAAATTCCCCGTCTTCAATCCAATCAACACAAGACATGTGTGTAAATGCCGTATATCCGCTGTTTTCTTTAGCATAAAGTAAAATCGGAATTATTTCTTTAGGTTCTACTTTTACTTCTACTCTTTTAGCTCTTTTTATGGTTGATTCTTTAAGCAAGAATTTTTTCCGTAAAAGATTCAAAAGTTTTTCTTCGTTATGTAAATTACTGTCAGACATAATTTTAAATTATGATTATAGTTTACCAATTAAAATCGGGCATTACCCAATTTGTGATAATTTTCTTTTGATTTGCTTTATATTCGTCAATATTTTTTTTGTATTTATCCCATCCGTCGGCTTTTCCCGCTTGAATTAGTTTTTGCAATTTAACAAAACCGGCAATAACGGCTTCCGGGCGAGGCATACAACCGTTAATATAAACATCAACGGGTAAATATTTATCTAAAACATTGATAGTATTGTAACTGTCCCAATACATTCCTCCGTTAATGGTGCATGAACCGAAGCCCATAACATATTTCGGATCCTGCATTTGTTCATAAACTTTAATCACACGTTTTAATGATTTTGTTGCCAAATATCCGGTAATTAAAAGAACGTCAGCTTGTCTCGGTGTTGCTGCACCTCTGATACCGAAACGTTCGGCATCGTATCTTGATGTCATAGTCGGAGGTATCTCAATTGCTCCGCATCCCGTACCGTATGCTAAAACAAATAAAGAGTGTTTCCTTGCATAATTTTGGATGATGTCAACTATTTTTTGAGATTCTTTATCGTTATACATTTTCTTTTTTTCTGTATTATTAATTAATTAAAAAGCGGCAACAACTATGGCAATAAGTCCGAAAAACACGGGCCATCCCCAAAAATATCTTACCGATTGTTCGGTTCTGAAACGCGGGCTTACCGCACCCCATAATACCGGGTATAAATACAAAGCAAAGGTTTTAATAACCAAAACAATAAGATTTGATGCTCCGCCCATAAATAAATCAACATATAAGGTTAATTTTACAAAAGCGAATATTGAACCGCTGGTCATCATGGTAGATAAATATTTACCGCCGAATTCCGAAATAGGACCGGATGCCAACTCGGCAGGTGCACCTACAATATCAAAAGGTGAATATCTAAACATGCCGGGCATTGCCAATATTGCGGCAATAAAAGCAAAGGGTGACGAAAACATTAACCATGTTCCGCTTTGACTTTGAATATCCATTAATCCGGTAACGGAAGTTGTTTTATATTGTATCATTAAAGCGACCAAAGCCATTACCCAAGGAATTTCAAAACCGACCATTTGTGTTAAGCCCCTGGTAACACCGATTGCCGAATTCGGGTTACCGGTTGCACCGGCACCGAGAGCCATTCCGAGCGAGCCGAAAACCATCATGTAAAGCAGAAATATTAAATCGCCGCTGAAGTTTAAGTTTGTAAAAAATAAGCCGTCTTTAAGAATCGGTATAAACATTAATGTCGTAATTGACATTGTAATCATCCATAAAGGCGCAAAATGATGCATTAAGCCGTATCGTACGGATGTTTTCTTAAATAACAGTTTTAATACATCCAGAAAATTTTGCCATACCGGAGGTCCTACTCTGTTTTGAATTCGTGCTATGATTTTTCTGCTGAAACCTCCG
>CAZCPV010000215.1:0-4980 GCA_964500765.1 uncultured Draconibacterium sp. | reverse complement strand
GGAAATATTACCGTCGATATAAACTTCTTCGTCTTCGTGTTTTATTTTTAAATTCGAAATGTTTATATGTGAAGAGTCAATTTTAACGGATGCATTATTAAATTTCCATAAAATATCGTTCATTATTATTTCGGAATTTGAAAATTTGCACAGATAAGACAACTTTTTATGTCTTTTTTTATGAACGGTTACAATACCGGAAATATCAGCCGAATAGTTTGCACTGTCTTTAAAGTTATTCCAAATTAAGTTGAAATTTACGGTATCTTTTTTTATTTCACTTCCGAAATTTACGTTTTCGGCATACAGTGTTTCGTTCGGTTTTACGGATGAACCGCCCAAACCTGCATACAGTTTATTGTTTTTTGTATAGGCAATTGCATAAAAATCGTTAACCGTAATGTTTTTGTATTTTAACTGTTCGGAATTAAAAGACAAATTAAATTTATTTGTACCGGTTTGATAATAGCCGAAAATTTTGCTTTTATCGGTAATGTGTATTTCCGGGAAAAGCAAATTTGTAAAGGCATCCGTTTTTTTAATATTAATACTGAAATCCAGAAAATTGTTTTTTGTATTTATTTCTGTTTTTCGGGGTTCCGGATTTTCAATAAAAATATCGTTTATTAAAAATTTCAGAGAATTAATTGATTTTGAAATGCTTCCCGTACTTTTTAAGTCGGCATCGATAATGGCTGATTTTAAAGAAATAAATTTTGTTTTTACGGTATCCCGAATAAGGTACTTTCCGGTAAGTTTTAAATTTGAAATTTTTGTTTGAATATTATTTTCCGTGTATATCAGCGGTTTTGACAAGCGGATAGCTCCTTCAAAATTATCAATATTCAGCCCTTTAAAATTGCCTGTTAATCCTGCTTTTAAAGAGGAAGGTTTTTTTTGCAGTTTCATTGCAAATAAATCGGCATAAGGAATTTTACAAAGGAATTTTATTTTAGGAAGCTTTTCCGTTAAATCGGCATTTCCGATAATTTCGGCGATAAGCTCCGGTTGATTTATTTTAATGTTTAAGCTGTCAATTATTTTTCCGTTCAAAGATGCAAAATTTTCAATATTGTGATATGTATGGTTTTTGAAGATAAACATGCTGATGTTTCCGCTTGTACTTGCTTTTATTTTTTTATTTTTTAAATAAGAAAAAGTAAAATCTTGTTCAAAAGAAAATTTTCCGAGATCGGAATTTTGTAAAGCGGCTCCGATATCTAAATTTTCGCCGAACAATTTCCCCGTAATATTCGTATAGCTGTCTTCGCCTTTTTTTGCATAAGCATCTAAGGTAATTTTGCCGAAATCTCCCGAAATTATTCCTTTTGAGCTGAAATTTTCCGAACTGCCGACGGTTTGTCCTTTATAAACAATAGCATTTATTTTTTGCAATTCTGCCGGAAGTTTTATTGCCGGTTTCGTTTTTCCGGGAAATTTTAACTCGGAAATTCGATTAAGATTTGCTTTCAGCTCGGAAATGTTGATATTAAATTCCGAATTTTTCCAATCCGGAAAATTTTTAATATGCGAATTGGTTTTTACGGAAAGAATATTTTCTGCATTTAACGAAAAATCGGTCAGCTTAAAATCGGTGTATTTGCCGGTAATATTTCCCGCAAGGTACAAGGTACCGTTTTGTTGTATTGAATCTTGAAGAAAAAGAGCCAAATCGCCGTAATTAATATAAGACCCCTTGGTAAAATTTGCCTGAACACTTAAATCGGTTTTATACGGAGAAAAATAAAATCGTTCGGGATAGTTTAAATTTAAACTGTCAAATTCAAAACGGCTTTTATCCGTTTCAATTTTTAACCCTTTTATTCTCATTTTATCCGGCGATATAAGATTGCTTTTCGTACTGATATTTTTAACGATTAAACCGCTTTTTTCGGTCATCGATATTTTTTTTATTTTGGTTTTAAATGTTGTATTAAAAATATCAATGTCATCTATATTTATCTCAATATCAGAAAAATCCATATCTTCAAAATCCATTCCCTGATTTTTAATACTGTCAATTTCTTTATATTTAAAAATCGAATTATGTACGGTCAGATTTCCGGTATGCAAATGAAAGTCTTCGGAAGAACTTGTGTCATTCTCGGAAATCATTGCATCAATCATATAGTCCAGGTTTAAACTGTCTTTTTTTATTTCATATAAATTAAAATACAACTCGTCAAGTTCTACAGACCGAAAAGAAAGATTGTTAAAATTGGTCGGGATGCCGGAGGGAAGTACATATAATTTCCTGATATACAGCAAGGTGTCTTTTTTTATGTCTTTCACCAAAATGCCCTCTATTTTAAACCCTTTAAACAAACTGATATTAACATTGTCAATATGAATGTCCGATTTTAGTTTTGAAGATAATTCTTTTGTAAGATAATTTGTGATTTGTGTTTGGATGTATGCTGTTTGCAACATGATAAGCAAACTTGCCAGAAGCACCAATAGAGTTATGATGCCGTACAATGTAAGACGTTTTAATTTTTCAGTTTGGAATACATGCTTTTGCATACAAATACAAAATAATTATATTTATTCGAGATAAACGAAGTTTCCGGCTAATTTATTTGTTTATTTTTGCAAACTAAATGCCGGAACAGGCAAATTTGTGTTTTTTACCTTAAAAAGAATAATTTTGATAACAATTTTAGCCATAGAATCTTCATGTGACGATACGTCTGCTGCCGTAATTCAAGACGGTTGGTTGCTCTCGAATGTAACGGCAAATCAAGACGTACATAAAAAATACGGCGGTGTTGTGCCGGAATTAGCATCCAGGGCACATCAGGCAAATATTGTCCCGGTTGTTGATACTGCATTAAAAAATGCCGAAATTTCCGTTGAAGCTATTGATGCAATTGCATTTACGCGGGGACCCGGTTTGTTGGGGTCTTTATTGGTAGGTGTTTCTTTTGCTAAAGGTTTCGCCTTGGCAAATAATATTCCTTTGACAGAAGTTAATCATCTTCACGGACATATTGCCGCTCTGTTTTTAAAAGAAAAAAATATTCCGCATACCGATCCGCAATTTCCTTTTTTAACCCTGTTGGTATCCGGCGGACATACACAAATTATTCTCGTTAAAAGTTTTTTTGAAAGAGAAATAATCGGTGAAACTATTGACGATGCTGCCGGAGAAGCGTTTGACAAAACGGCAAAAATTTTGGGTTTGCCGTATCCCGGAGGACCGTTAATTGATAAAAATGCAAAACTCGGAAACCCGAAACGGTTTTCGTTTTCTCGTCCGAAAGTAGGAGATACCGATTTCAGTTTCAGCGGATTAAAAACGGCAATACTTTATTTTGTCAGAGATGAGGTGAAGAAAAACCCGAATTTTGTCAAAGAAAATTTATGTGATATCTGTGCATCCGTTCAGTTTACGATTGTGGATATTTTAATTGAAAAATTGAAAAATGCCGTTAAAAAAACCGGTATAACTGAAATTGCTCTTGCCGGAGGGGTTTCGGCAAATTCGGGCTTAAGAGAAAGTTTAAAGGCGGAAGCCGATAGAAATGCTTGGAATTTGCATATTCCCGATTTTAAATTTACAACCGACAACGCTGCCATGATAGGAATAACAGCTTATTATAAATATTTAAATAAAGATTTTGTCGGGCAGGAAATAACAGCGGAAGCACGATTGAAAGATTAATACCGATATTTTCTTTAAAATATCTTTTAAGTATTGTGATAAGAATAATGAAATCCGTATCTTTGCTGTTTATATAATTTTTTTAAGAAACAGAATTATGGAACGAATAGGCGAATCGGAATTAATTTTAAACGGTGACGGTACCATTTTCCACTTACATTTAAAACCGGAAAATATTGCGGATAATATTATTCTTGTCGGGGATCAGGGACGTGTTGAAATGGTGTCAAAATATTTTGATACGATTGATTTTAAAGCCCGAAATCGAGAATTTGTAACGCATACGGGAACTCGTAAAGGAAAACCGATAACCGTTATTTCAACCGGAATCGGTACGGATAATATTGATATTGTGGTTACCGAATTGGATGCTTTGGCAAATGTTGATTTAAACAAACGGATTCCGAAAAAAGAGCATCGAACACTAAATCTTGTTCGGATAGGAACTTCCGGTGCTTTGCAGGAAGATATTCCCGTTGATACGCCGGTTGTTTCGGAAACATCAATCGGATTTGACGGATTGTTAAACTTTTATGCAGGCAGAGACAAACTCGGAAATGAAGATTTACAGGCAAAATTTCTTAATTATACCGGATGGGATACAAAATTGGCAACTCCGTATTTTGTTGACGCATCAAAACATTTGGTTGAAAAAATCGGATTTGATATGCGTAAAGGAATGACTATTTCGGCACCGGGTTTTTACGGTCCGCAAGGAAGAATTATACGATTAAACACAGTCGATCCGGATTTAAATTCTAAAATTTCGGCTTTTGATTATAAAGGAAGAAAAATTACAAATTACGAAATGGAAAGTTCTGCTATTGCCGGTCTTTCTAAACTAATGGGACACAATGCATTAACTGTGTGCAGTATTATTGCAAACAGAATGCGTAAAGAATACAGCGTAAATTATAAAGTTGCCGTAGAAAAATTAGTAGTTACGGTTCTTGACCGGTTATTAGCTTAAAACAATTTTTTATCGAATGGAAAAATCGGAATTAAAAGCATTGATAAATTTGTTGGACGACAAAGATTTTTTTGTGTATAATGCCGTTCGTAAAAAATTATTGCAATCCGATGAAAAGATAATGTCGGAATTAGAAACCGTTATTTCAACTTCAGAAAATAATTTGTTAACAGAAAGAATAAAAGAGATTATCAAGCAACATCACATACGTAAGTTTGATAAAGATTTTAAGAACTGGTTAAAAAATGACAGAAGTTTGTTATACGGAGCGTTTTTAATAGCAAAATATCAATATCCCGAAATTGTTTATGAAGATCTCGAAGATAAATTAAATAAAATTGTTTCA
>CAZCPV010000214.1:0-4993 GCA_964500765.1 uncultured Draconibacterium sp. | reverse complement strand
TCAGTGTCATCAGCGTTCTGTTTGAATCGGATTGGCTATTATTATCCGGTATTATATCTATTTATCCGCAAATTTTTCAACCCTTAATTCACATTAGTAACACGTAATTATTTAATGATAATTCATAATTAAATCATTCGTAATTAAATTATTCGTAATTCGTAATTAAAAAAGGTGGATTTTTTTTCAATAATAATCATAGCAATCGGATTATCGGCAGACAGTTTTGCTGTTTCTGTTTCAAACGGAATAAGTAAAAGTGCCTTAAATTTCAAGCATAATGTTTTTATTGCATTGTGGTTTGCTGTTTTTCAGGCGGGAATGCCGTTAATCGGATGGTTTGCCGGAAGCACTTTTGCCGAAAACATAAAAGCGACAGACCATTGGGTTGCTTTTATTTTATTGAGTTTTATCGGAATAAAAATGATTTATGAAAGTTTTAAACCGAACGAAAATTCGAAAAAAACAAGATTTAATATTCTTACAATAACGGCACAAGCAATTGCCACAAGTATTGATGCGTTGATAATAGGAATAAGTTTTGCTTTCATTAAAGTGTCAATTTATTATGCCGTTTTAATAATCGGAATATCAACTTTCCTGTTTTCTTTATCAGGTTTTTGTTTAGGGAAAAAATACGGCAAAAGAGTTGCAAAACATGCCGAACTCACGGGCGGGATTATCTTAATTTTAATCGGAATAAAAATTTTAATCGAACATTTATATTTTTCATCATGATATTCAGAGAAGCAAAAAAAACAGATTATAAACTTATTGCCGGATTTCAGGAAAAAATGGCTTGGGAAACCGAACATTTCCGCCTACGTACCGAAACCGTACTGAAAGGTGTATCCGCCGTTTTTGAGGATAAAACAAAAGGCAAATATTATGTTGTTGAAGAAGACGGGAAGGTTATTTCTTCATTATTAACAACTTACGAATGGAGCGATTGGCGAAACAGCTATGTTCTTTGGATACAATCGGTTTATGTATTGCCCGAATTCAGAAAAAAAGGCGTTTTTAATTTAATGTATTCCGAAATAAAAAAAATTGTTAAAAATTCCGATAAATTTTCGGGTATTCGGCTTTATGTCGATAAAACAAACCTGAAAGCACAAAAAGTATATAAAAAAATCGGTATGCAAGGCGAACATTACAGCTTGTTTGAGGAAATGCTGTAAAAAAGCCCGAACGAATCGGGCTTAATTTACTAATACTATTTATTATGAAAACTACTCAGCAGCAACTTCTTTTACTTCACTTTGCCACAATCCGTGTTTCGTGCAGTATGCCATTGCTGTTAATTTTAAATTACTTTTAGTCGGAACAATATAGAAATCTACTTCTGCATGTCCGGAAACATTTCCGAAAGTTCCGGGAGGAAATTCCGTATGTGCCAATAAAGTTTCTCCGCTCCATAATTGGATGTATTTTATGAAATGATCAAAATCATCCGGATGCGGGTATTCATTTCCCATTTGAACTTTTACTTTAAATTTTTCACCTTTTTTTGCCGTGTCGGCACAGTGTATAAACGGTGAATGTCGGTCGATATAGTCTTTTTTTGCTTCTCTGTCAACCTGACTGATGTCTTGATATTGATTTATTTTTGCCATTTTAAATAAGATTAAAAGATATTATTATATTTAGTTTCATTTTCTCTTGCAAAGGTACATAAAAAAAATAATTAAACAAAATTATTTAGAACTATTTTAAATAATATTTTTCCAAGAATTTCCTTCGGATTACATATTGTTAATAATCAAATAATTATATTAATTTACATTTTTTTCTCTTACGATTTTTATTCCTTTTACAACTTTTAAACGTTTTATTAAATCGCTTAATTGTTTTCTGTTTTTAACCGATACCACAAGGATTCCTTCAAACTGATTATGCAAACTTGATTTTAAAGATACGGCATGCAATTTCATATTAAACTCGTCCTGAATAATTTTTGTTATTTCGGAAGCCAAACCGCTTTTGTCGGAACCGTTGATAAAAATTGTTGCCGAAAATGCCGAACTGCCGTCAATTTTATTCCACTTTGCTTTTACCGTTCTGTACGGAAATCTGGAAAACATTTCTTTGGCATTCGGGCAAGTTGATTTATGAATTTTTGTTCCTTTATTTACGGTTACAAATCCGAAAATTTTATCGCCGGGCAAGGGATTGCAACATTTTGCCAATTTATAATCCAAGCCCGATAAATTATCTCCGATAATCAAAAAATCATCCGGCTGAGAAACCTCTTTTAAAAGTATATCTTTATTTTCTTCTGTATTTTGTTCTGCAGAAGCATGTTCCTTTTCTTTTATTTCAAAGGCATTTTTTATTTTTTGCAAATCAACCGTTCCTTTTCCTACATTATGAAACAACTCCAATGCAGTTTTAAACTTAAAATATGCCGAAATTTTTTGAATAGCTGCATCATTAAAAGGAATTTTTAAGCGTTCGATTTTTTCTTTCAGCAGTTCTTTTCCGATATCCGCCGCATCATAAGTTATTGATTTTAAAGCACGTTTAATTTTATTTTTTGTTCGCTGCCCCTTGGCAATTTCTAACCATTCCGGATTTGGTTTTTTATTTTTGTTAGTAAGAATTTTTACCGTATCGCCGTTTTGCAATTCGTACGACAAAGGTTGAATTTTTCCGTTTACGATACCGCCCGTACAGGTCTCTCCTATTTTAGAATGAACGGCAAAAGCAAAATCTAAAATGGTATATCCTTTTTTTAAACTTTTTAAATCGTTTTCGGGCGTAAAAACCAAAATATCATCGGAATACAGCGTTTTTTTATCTTTTTCGTCGGTTTCGATATCCGAAGGATTTTCAATTTCTTCTCTTATTTTTGACAACCAGTCGCTTCCGTCGCCTTCTTTTCCGGTTTTATAACGCCAATGCGCCGCAGGCCCCTTTTCGGCAACTTCGTCCATTCGCTCGGTTCTTATCTGCACTTCCACCCATCTGTTTTCGGGTCCTAAAACCGTTGTGTGCAGGGATTCGTAACCGCTTAATTTGGGTGCCGAAATCCAATCTCGCAAACGTTTGGGATTGGGTTTATAAATATTTGTAATTAAAGAATAAACGTTCCAACATACGATTTTTTCATTTTTTAAATCAGATTTCAAAATAATTCGAATAGCAAATAAATCATACACTTCTTCAAAAGGAACATTTTGTGCCTTCATTTTGTTCCAAATGGAATGAATGGATTTCGGACGACCTTTTATCGAGAAATGATAGCCGGCATCTTTCAGCATTTTTTTCAAAGGTTCAATAAATTGCTTAATATACAAATCCCTGTTTGCTTTGGTTTCTTTCAATTTTCCGGCAATGAAACGATACATCTCTTGTTCGGTATGTTTCATGTAAATTTCTTCCAATTCGGTTTTTATGTTATACAAACCTACTCGATGTGCCAAGGGTATGTAAATATTTTTTGAAAGGTTTAAAATTTCCGATTTTTCTTCATCAGCATACCTATCAATATGACGCATTTTATAAATTTGAAAGGAAACCAAAATCAGTATTGCCCTTACGTCGCCGGTAATCGTTAAAAGAAGTTTAATAAAATTATCGGTTTGTTTTTCTGTTTTTTCAGATTTAATATTCGGCACGTTTAAAAGCCCTTTGTATAATTTATTGACCGATTTATTATATCTTTTTGAGATATAATCTGTCATTTCCTTTTTTTGTTCAGTTAAAAGATACAAAATTGCCGTAATTACGGATATTAAGCCCGTACCGGTTTCATTCAGTAAAATATCAATTGATTCTTCAATTATTTTTAATGCCGATTTTTTTTCCTTTTCAGGAAACAATTTAAAGTCTTCGGAAAGTAATTTTATTTGTTCGTTTATTCTCTCATCGCTGCTTAAATCATACAATTTATCAGTAATTTGGAAAAATTTTATATCGTTTTCTTTCATGCTTATTCCGGAATTCTTAGTTTTTTGTAAAATTATATTATTTTTGCATTCTAAATAAAAATAACTTGAAAACTCTTTTGTTTATTTTTATAATCGGTGTTTCTTTTTTTTCATCACCCGAAACAGAAAAAAAATTAACTGCCGAGCTTGCAAATATAGAATATTATTCGAAAGGTATTTGCAAAGACTCTTCAATGGTTTATGTTCGTGTTTTGTATAAAGTAAAAGGCGAAAAATCCGAACGGCTGAAAATGAAACACGATTTTTATAACGGGATTACATCTACCATGCCTGTTACGGAAATTGACAAAAAAGGCAATTGTGTATTCGGTTTTTGTCTCGGACATTCGGAAACCAAAGAGTTTACAACCGTTTTTATTTCGCCGAACGGGAACATAAGCAATAAACTTATCGTAAAAATTGATGCGGCACATGCGAACATTATTTCCGGAACGGCTCCCCTAACTTTTAAATGTAAAGAATAATACTTGTATTTTTTTGAAACTTATTTTAATAAATTCCGTATTTAATAACAGGAATTATAAACTTAACTAAAAAACATGAGTTCAATTGTTAAATTTTCGGAAGCAGCTTCAATTGCTCTTCACGGTGTAATATTGATAGCAAAATCGGATACTTTTTCAAATGTTGCAAAAATTTCGGAAGCAATCGGTGCATCCAAACATCATGTTGCCAAAATTATGCAACGCTTGACGAAAGACGGATTTATTAAATCAATGCGCGGACCTACCGGCGGTTTTGTTCTGGTAAAAAAGCCCGAAGAAATTACTTTTTTGGATTTATACGAATCGGTGGAAGGAAAAGTTACCGTTGATGAATGCCCTTTCCACAGACAAGAAATTTGCACCTTTGAAAGATGTATTTTAAATAATATTACACCTAAAATGACGAAAGATTTTATTAATTATATGGAAAAACAACTTATTTCCGATTATATTTAGATTCTTATTTTTTTACTTAGGGAGTTTCGGGAAATGCCAATTTTCTTATAATGAGCTTATTATAGTGATTAAAAACTTAATATTACCCCGTTTTGCATA
>CAZCPV010000213.1:2423-4996 GCA_964500765.1 uncultured Draconibacterium sp. | reverse complement strand
ATATTTAATGAAAAAATCCCGGTTTTTTAACAATCGGGATTTTTTTTGTTAAAAATTCTTAAAACTCGGTATTCTACTAAAAAATAATTTGCGAATTTCGCAAATATCAGAATGTCCTGTTGCGAATTTCGCAAATAACTTGTATAGAAAACAGTTAAATATATACTTTTTTGCATATTTTGCAAATCCGGAATCCTTTATTGCGAATTTCCGTTTCGCTTCCCTTAGTTTCCGGCTTACCTTTGTATCGAAAATAAACATAAAAATTCAAATGTTATGAAAACAATTACGAAATTATCAGTTATTGCAGGTTTATTCATTTTTATAAATATGAATTTGTTTGCACAGAAGCCGAATCTAACCGTATTGAATATGGATTCGCAAGGATTGGAATACACTCCCGAACAACTCGGAAATTTACTTCGTATGGAAGTGGAAAAATTGGATAAATACGAAGTTACCGACCGTTACGACGTAGCTTATCTTGTTAAAAAAAATAATTTACATATTGAAGATTGCTACGGTAAAATTTGTTTAACAGAAATCGGAAAATTACTGAAATCCGATAAAATGATGAGCGGAAGTGCCGAAATGTACGGCGATAAAATTATTGTTTCAATTCGCTTAATTGATGTCAAGAATGAAAAAATTGAAAAAGCTGTCGTAAAAGAATTTTTGAAGTATCCGGAGCAAATTCAAAAAATGTTACGTATAACTTTATATGAAATGTTTGATATTCCGCCTGATGAATTAATGAAGAACCAAATAAACAGCTTAACCAGCGAACAGGTTTATGAAAGTGAACTGATTAATCCGGATAAAGATAAATTAAATTTGTCGGGACCTCGATTGGGTTTAACCTATTTTGACGGAACAATAAAAGATATAATGATGAAAAAACGCTCAGAAGGCGGATATGATGTGTATCCTGTCATGTTTATGTTCGGTTATCAATTTGAAGTTCAATATCTTAATTCAGGAAATTTTCAAGCATTATTTGAATTTCTTCCTACCATTACCGGCGTTGACCAAGGTTTGTTATTGCCCAATTTGTCGATTCTAATGGGATTCAGACATAATGTAAGGGGTTGGGAAATTGCCCTCGGTCCCACGGCGGGCTTAACCAAAAAAGCAAGCGGATATTATGATAATTCCGGCACTTGGCATTTAGCTTCCGATTGGGATTACAGTCAGGGAACAAATCCTTATTATATTGAAAAACGATTGGACAGCAGAGGATACATAACTTATCACACGGGATTTGTATTTGCCGCCGGAAAATCTTTTAAATCAGGTCGAATGAATTATCCCGTTAATCTTTTTGTTATTCCGTCGAAAAGCGGTATGCGTTTCGGGCTTACATTCGGGTTTAATGCCAAAAACAAACAAGTTAATTAAAATTCGGAAAATTTACGGGAAGTTTTTTATCTTTGTTATATGATTAAAAATTTCAACATAAAAATTCTTCCCGTATTTTTCATACTTTTTCTGAATTTATATACTTTTGAGCTAAAGGCAGTTGAAAAAAAAATCATAAAAGATAACCGTTATACTGTGGTGCAAATACACAAGGCAGCGGAAATAAATAAAATTATAAAAAAAGGATTTTTAAAACGATTTTTTAAAAAAACAGGAGAAAAAGTTAAAGAAATTAAAAGAAGAATTGTTAAAAAAATTAAACGATTTTTTTCCAAAAGAAAAGCAAAAAAAGACAGAATGAAAAGCAGTTTTAAAAACAGACATCATAATTTATTTAACATACTGATTTTTTCGGGTATTTTCTTTTTGCTTGCGTCGGGAATTGCGGCACTGTTTCTGTCCGGAATTATTACTTCTTCCATATTTATAATTTTATCGCTTGCATTGCTTATCCCTTCAATTGTTATTGCTCTGATTTATTTTTCAAACCGGTATATTGTTAAACCGCATTACAGAAATTAGCAGGTATAAAAAAAATATTAATTTTAAATTCCGAAATAATGAAAAAAACAGTTTTAACAGCAGTATTTTTTTTAATATTTCTTATGTCTTATTCTCAGGATGTTATACATTTAAGAAACGGAAAACAGATACAAGCAAAGGTATTAAAAATAGGACCCCGAGAAATAACTTTTAAAAAATATGATTTTCCGGACGGACCCGATTATGCCGTTTTTAAAAAAGAAGTTAATTTTATTTTGTATGAAAACGGCAGAAAAGAAAGTTTTTTTAAAAACCTTACAAAAGAAGAATATCAAGCCCTTTGCGAGCGAAAAATAAACCTTTTTACAAAACAAAAAAAAGCAGGGCTCGGCTTGGCGGGCATCGGTACTTTGGGTGCCGTACTTGTCGGAATTAATAATTATAATTACAATATAAATAATCCCGGCGGTTTTTCCGTTGACCGTGATGTTACCTATTTTATGGGTTATTTTGTCTCTCTTGCCGCCGTTGCCGGGGGAAGTGTACTGTATTTTACCGGCAAGTATAAAGTAAATCAATATTCCGAGAAATTAAAAAACTTGAAATTTGCTTTTAATTATTCCAAAAAAATGAAAGGGATTACGCTTGTATATAATTTTTAAACAATGAAA
>CAZCPV010000213.1:0-2323 GCA_964500765.1 uncultured Draconibacterium sp. | reverse complement strand
ATTAAATACACAGGGAAGTGATTATTTTAATCATGTGGTTCCATGAGACCTTAAAAAACAAAAAAAGTAAACTCATGAAAAAGAATATTTTTTTATTAACGATATGTATTTTATTTGTAAATTATCTGTTTTCGCAAACAATTGATACGCTTTTGGTTAAAGAATTATCAAAGCCCGTAATAACTTGCGAAACAGTTTCGTTAAACAGCCAAAGAATTATTACCGCTTTAAGTTTCGATAGAAAAGACAGTATAAGAAAAGTGCTTAATGCTTGGAAGTATTTTTGCGGCGAAAACGAACCGATTTTAAGAATGAGTATATTGCTCGATATAAGTGATAAAAAAGATATTTCCGAAAAATTCAGAAGATATTACGACAAAAATACTTGGGAAACATTTGCGGATAAATACCGATACCGGTTTTACAATCCCGATTTCCGGTATGACAGCTATCCGTATAACGATTATGTGCCGAACGGAGGCAAATATGACGAAATGACAAAAAAAATTGCCGAAATATATTTGCCGTATCAATCAAAAAATTCGTTGGCTTACTTGTTTTGCGAATTTATAAAAGGCGATTTTGAGCAATACAACGAAGACGTGCATTCAAATGATTTTAAAGAAAATAAAATTACCGAAGGAATATACGGAAAACAATTTTTGCAAGATTATATGTATTCAATTTTTACCGGAATTTGGATACCGCAAGGGCATTTATCCGGTACTTTTAATGAAAATTTACTCTTATCTGTTGCCGTTGCAACACCGAAATTCTTAAAAAATAATTTTTTGGCTGAAATAAAATTTTCGGCAAGAACCCCTTTCAACAAACCGACTTTTGTTTTCACCGCCGACGATTCCGTTTATACGGCAAATAATGACGGCGGATTTAATTTGGGTGTAAATTTTATATATGAAAAGCCATTCGGCAAGAAAAACTATTTACGGTTTTTTTCCGGAATTTCGCTTGATTGGTTAGCAACAGGTAAAAAAACTTTCGAAACACAAGACGAAGATGATGAAAATGCTTCATATTATTATATTACAACTTTTTCCGTTCCGTTCGGTGTCGGAATACGCAGAAATATTTTTTACAGAAAAACGGCAGGTTTTGATATTGCTTATCACTATACACCTTATAATATTGATAAAAAGTTAATTACGGATTTAAGCGGAAATTATGTTACCGCAAGTATATTTTTCGGTTTTTAAACAATTAAATTTTTATTATTATGAAAAAACTAATTTTTTGGGCAGCAAAAAACAGAGTTAAAGCAATTGCAATTATTGTTTTGTTGCATGTTGTATTAATCAAAACGGCTTTATACACCGGAAAACTTCTGTTTGAAAATGAAATCGTACTCTCGCAAACGTTTTTTCATTCTGTTATTGCTTTTTTTATTGCAATTTTTTTCTTTTATCCGGTTAAAACACGTAAAAAAGGATTTTCAAAATACGATTTAAATACAAAAATTTTTAAATACTCTTACCGCAGACATAAATTTTTGGATATTTTAAGTTCTGCGGCAGCATTTTTAATTATCATATATGCGGGAAATGTTTCTCTTTCCGGAAATAATTTTAAACTATTGCGTGAAACGGGAATAATTGCCGCCGATTATAAAACCGCACCCGCAAATAACAAAAAAAACTTAGCTGAAAATTATAGTACTAAAAAACTTAAAAATAAAATAAAAAATTTTAAATATTCAAATCGAAAGAAAATCAGGGAGTTATACAAGGAAAAAATAAAATCAAAATTTTCCGTGAAAAAGAAAGATTCATTATTTGATTGGAAATTGGTTCTGAAAATATTTCTTATCGCTGTTTTAATGACGGCAGTTTCTTTCGTTATTGCCGTGTTATCTTGTGCAATTTTATGTAACGGGTTTGAAGTTTTGGCAATTTTGCTTTTCTCCGTAGGAATTATCGGGTTAACGGTTTTGTCAATTTATTGGATAAAGCATTTAATCCGTAAAAAAGAAAAATCGCTTATTGAAGTAAAAAGTTATGAATCTTAAAATATAAGAGTCATCGTATCAGTTTTTTAACGTACGGTTTAAATATGGTACGTTTGGCATTTTAAAGCACTTAATTTTCGGTTTTGCACTATGTTTATTTATTGCTGTCATCTTGAATTTTCAAATGCACTATATTTTTTGTTAGCATTCATTATAAAAGAAAATCTTATCTCAAAATAAATTTATGATATCAAACCCTGTTACAGCTTTTATAATCAACCTTGTTTCCGGCATTTCTCTTGGTGTATTTAGGGACTTTCAGGAAATAGAGAATCTTTAATTTGAACAAGAATTTTGCAA
>CAZCPV010000212.1:3956-5176 GCA_964500765.1 uncultured Draconibacterium sp. | reverse complement strand
ATTGTTCTTGTAAGACTCTTGGAATTTATTAATTCTGAAGGAAAAGCTTCAGAACAAGAATATGAATTTGTAAAAACCGTTGCCGAAACTTTTTATATTTCCGATGAAGAATACCGACGACTCAAATTGTTTGTTTTAAATAAAAAAGGAAGTATTCCCGAGTTTGAAAACATTCTGGTAATTCATGATAAAGAACCTTCGGATAAAAATGTAAAATATCTTTATACCAAAGCCATTGATGAACCGATAATTGTATATTACAGTAAGGTATCCAATATGTATATCTTCGAATATTACGGTTCAAAAGAATTGTTTTTAAACGGTCAACTTATTCTTAAAGACAGAGTATATGCACTCTCTGCCGGTTCCGCAATTCGCGATGCAAAAAGACATCCTATATATTTCAGCGATATTGTAAAAGCTTTTCAAGAAGAATCGCAAAAAACAAAACTGCTTTTTGAAGTTAATAATCTTACCTATAAATTTAAAAGCGGAAAAACGGCTCTTCATAAAACAAATTTTACCGAAACCGACGGTAAATTAGTCGGTATAATGGGAGCAAGCGGCTCCGGTAAATCAACACTCCTTAATATCCTTAACGGAAACTATCCTTCAACAACAGGAAAAGTTTTAATCAACGGTTTGGATGTAAACAGAGACAAAGAAGAGCTGGAAGGAATTATCGGATTTGTATCGCAAGATGATTTGCTGATGGAGGACTTAACCGTTTTCCAAAATTTATATTATAATGCCGAATTGTGTTTCGGCGGTTTGTCAAAAAAACAAATTCTCAAAAAAGTTGTAACCGTTCTTAAAAATCTCGGATTGTTTGAAATCCGGAATATGAAAGTCGGCAGCCCGTTAAATAAAAAAATCAGCGGAGGACAACGAAAACGGTTAAATATTGCACTCGAATTAATTCGCGAACCGGCAATTTTATTTTTGGATGAACCCACCTCCGGACTTTCTTCTCGCGACTCGGAAAATATACTCGACTTATTGAAAGATATAACCCTGAAAGGGAAATTGATTTTTGTCGTTATTCATCAGCCGTCATCCGATATTTTTAAGATGTTCGATCGCCTTCTTATTCTCGACCAAGGCGGGTATGTGGTTTATAACGGCGACCCGGTCGATTCTTTGGTCTATTTTAAATCTCGAATAAAACAAGCCGATTGGAGCGAAAGCGAATGCCCCGTATGCGGAAATGTTAATGCCGA
>CAZCPV010000212.1:0-3856 GCA_964500765.1 uncultured Draconibacterium sp. | reverse complement strand
AATACAATCGGTTATACGTTCAGCGAAAATGATAATATTCCGGTTTATATATTTATGGCAGTTATTATTGCTTTGTTTACCGGCTTAACAATGAGTGCCGACGAAATTATTAAAGACAGAAAAATACGAACTCGGGAATCATTTCTGAATTTGAGCAGGAACAGTTATTTGTTGTCTAAAGTGTTTATTCTGTTTGTGATAGCTGCATATCAGGCACTTGCTTTTACCTTAATCGGCAACTCGGTTCTGCATATTAAAGATATGTATTGGGAATATTGGCTGATATTATTCACAACATGGGCATCGTCAATTATGATGGGGCTGAATATTTCCGACGGTTTTAAAACTTCCGTAACAATCTATATTCTGATACCTTTCTTAATTATTCCCCAAATTGTTTTAAGCGGAATAATCGTAAGATATGAAAAATTAAATCCTGCCCTTACAAATCCCGGAACGATACCCTGGTTCGGTGAAATTATTACGGCAAGGTGGGCTTATGAAGCATTGGCAACTTATCAGTTTATTGAAAATAAATATGAAAAACCGATTTATAAATACGAACGGATAAAACATGAAGCAAACTTTAAGAAAGATTTGATTGTAAGTAATTTAAGAAATAAAATAAGTTATTACGAGAGGCATAAAAATGAACTTTCAAAAGAGAATATTATTAAAGAAGATTTAAGTGTTATCAGAAATGAAATTTCAAAAGAACTAAAACAAAATAAAAAAGTTACAACGAATTTAAATTTGAATAATATTTTTATCGATAAAATAACATCCGAAGACATTGCAATGTTAAAAACCTATCTTTCGGACTTAAAACAATATTACATTAATCGTTATAAATTAGCCGAACAAAAAGAAGATAACTATATTTACGAACAAACAAAAACTCCTGAATTAAACGAAAAATATATTCAACTGAAAAGAGATTATCATAACGAAGCACTGGAAGAAATTGTTACAAATAAAAACGAACTGAAGAAAATACTCGAATATAAAGGGCATTTATATCAAAAAACCGATATGATTTATACCTATCCCGAACGTATAATTATTTCACAATTTTATGCTCCTAAAAAGAAATTATTTGACGGGAAATATTATCCGACTTTTTGGATAAATCTGGTTATTATTTGGCTGTTTACAATTCTGTTATACTTCATGCTCTATTTCAGTATTATCAAAAAGACGTTTTTATTTTTTGAAAATTTAAGATACAGAATAAAAGAAAAAAACGAACAAAAATATTAACCGGTTTTCGGAAATTAAAGTTTTATGAAACTTATTATTATCAACGGACCTAATCTTAATTTGCTCGGAATAAGAGAAAAAGAAATATACGGAAATAAATCTTTTGAAAGTTATTTTGAAAACTTATCATTTAAATTTCCCGATTATAAACTTGAATTTTTTCAATCAAACAGCGAAGGTAAAATTATTGATAAACTTCACGAGGTCGGTTTTTCTTACGACGGAATTATTTTAAATGCCGCTGCATATACACACACTTCTCTGGCAATTGCCGATGCCGTTAAAGCAATTGATACACCCGTTGTCGAAGTTCATATATCAAATATTTTTGCCCGTGAAAACATACGGCATACTTCTTTAATTGCACCTTATTGCATAGGAAGTATTTCCGGTTTCGGACTGAAATCATACGAATTGGCAATAAAAAGTTTTTTGTAAGTTTTATTCATTCGGCTTGAATTATTCCTTGTTTTGCCGTATATTTGTTAATTATAACCCTGTCAGGCAAAATGAACATACCTCTCGTAAATAACGACCCCTACTTAAAACCTTATGAAAAGATTATTTCCGACGGAATAAAATACATCAAAAAAAAAGAAGCAAACCTGTTGCAAAATAAAACCTTGTCGGAATTTGCCGAAGGGCACAAATATTTCGGGCTGCATAAAACAAAAGCAAAATGGGTATATCGCGATTGGCTGCCGAATGCTTCCGAAGTTTGGTTAATCGGTGATTTTTCGGAATGGAAAACCCTTGATACCTATAAACTTAACAAAAACGATAACGGAATTTTTTCAATTGAAATTAAATTGCCGAAATTAAAACACGGCGATTTGTATCGCTTGTTTGTAAAATGGGAAGGCGGCAGCGGCGACCGAATACCCGCTTATGCAAAACGGGTTGTGCAGGACGAACAAACAAAAATTTTTAATGCACAAGTTTGGGATCCCGAAAAACCCTACAAACAAAAGTTCCCTTCACCCGAAAAAAAAGAATCCGTTTTTATTTACGAAGCACATATAGGTATGGCTTCCGAAGAAGGAAAAGTTGCTGCATTCAAAGAATTTAAAGAAAATATTATTCCGAAAATTCATTCTCTCGGCTACGATACAATCCAATTAATGGCAATTCAGGAACATCCTTATTATGGGTCTTTCGGCTACCATGTATCAAATTTTTTTGCGGTATCTTCACGTTTCGGAACGCCTGACGATTTAAAAGAACTTATAGACGAAGCACACAAAAACGGCATAAGAGTTATTATGGATATTGTTCATTCTCACGCTGTTAAAAACGAAACAGAAGGAATAAGCAAATACGACGGAACCGAATATCAATATTTTCATGCCGGAGGAAGAGGGCAGCATACCGCATGGGATTCACGATGTTTCGATTACGGAAAAAACGAAGTTTTGCATTTCCTCCTCTCAAATTGCAAGTTTTGGATTGAAGAATACGGCTTCGACGGATTCCGTTTCGACGGCGTAACAAGCATGCTGTATCTCAATCACGGTCTCGGAACCGATTTCACTTCTTACAACGACTATTTTGACGATAACCGGGATATTGATGCCTTATGCTATATAACGTTGGCAAACAAACTTATCCATGAAATAAAACCCGAAGCAATTACTGTTGCCGAAGAAATGAGCGGTATGCCGGGTATTGCAAGTCCGATTTCCGACGGAGGTTTCGGTTTCGATTATCGGCTGGCAATGGGAATTCCGGATTTCTGGATTAAAACCGTAAAAGAACAAAAAGATGAAAATTGGCATGTAGGTAATATCTTTTATCGCCTGACCGACAAACGAAAAGACGAAAAAACAATAAATTATTCCGAATCGCACGACCAGGCACTCGTCGGAGATAAAACAATTATTTTCCGGCTTGCCGATGCCGATATGTATTATTTTATGCAAATAAATAATATGAATATAATTACGGAACGTGCACTTGCATTACATAAAATGATTTTGCTTATTACTGCCGCAACTGCACAAACCGGTTATCTTAATTTTATGGGTAACGAATTCGGGCATCCCGAATGGATTGATTTTCCGCGTGAAGGAAATAATTGGTCGTATCATTATGCACGAAGGCAGTGGAGTTTGACACAAAATAAAGAATTGGCATATTATTATTTGAACGCTTTTAATTCGGAAGTAATTCACTTGTTGAAATGTAAAAATATTCCCGAAAAGGAAATTGAACTTTTATCGGATAAAGCTTACGACCAAGTGCTTATTTTTAAAAGAGGACAGTTTATTTTTGTTTTCAGTTTTAACCCTTTCACATCTTTTCCCGATTACGGTTTCGAAACAGAAAAAGGAAGCTATAAAATTATTCTTAATTCCGATGATGAAACTTTTTTGGGACAAGACAGAATTAATGCAGAGATGATTTATAAAACAGCTGAATTTGAAAGTAAAAATATTCTTAAAATTTATATTCCCGTGAGGACTTGTTTTGTATTGGAAAAAACAGATTAGTCTTCTAATAAATAAGCAAGTGTATAAGCAATATCTTCCGAAAGTGTTTCTACAAATTTAATATCATGTTCCGAAAAAGTTCCCGATGAAGCCAATTCTATAACACC
>CAZCPV010000211.1:0-5192 GCA_964500765.1 uncultured Draconibacterium sp. | reverse complement strand
GATAAAGGAAAAGCATGGAACTTTAAACCGAGAAATCGACATATATACTTTTCAGAAACCGGAAAAATTGCTTGGTTCGATGAAATTCTTGATACTTGGATGGGCGATTGCAGAGGTTCCGGCGTTCTTGTATATAAAAACCAAAAATGGAAAATAAAACAATATAATCTTGCCGTTGCAGTACCGAATGATATTATTAAAAATTACGTAAAATTGTTAAAATCAAAATAAACCTTACAAACTTTTAACCTTACAAACTTTTAACTTTATAAACTTTCAACTTTATGAACTTTTAACTTTATGAACTTTTAACTTCACAAACTTTCAACTGATTTTTTGTTAATAAAAAGTTTAAAAACTTTATAATTCCGATTGCTTTTTACAAACTTAAATCTTACTTTTGCACTTTCTTAATACATAGTTTTAAAAAAAACTTATGCAAAAAAAGAGCGGGGTTGATATAAACCTCGGAAACAAGTCCTCAAAAATCGCTTACAACTATGCGATTGAGACTTTCCGAAACAGAAATGGAAAGAGAGGAGCCGTCGCCTCTAAATCAAAAGGCGGATTTTCAAACTTATTAATTTTCGGAAAAGAACGTATCGGCATAGGTTCCGACGGTATCGGCACAAAAGCTGAATTGGCGGAACGCACCGGCATATACAATACACTCGGCTACGACCTTGTTGCAATGGTTGCCGACGACCTTGCCGCAATGGGTTTCGAGCCGACCAATCTTTCAAATGTTATTGATGTAGATTATTTGGATGCTGAAATCATTGAAGAATTAATGAAAGGATTGAAAGATGCTTGTAATTTCTCAAAAATAACAATTACAGGAGGAGAAATTGCCGAATTGGGTAATAGAATTGGCGGATATGGTAATAAAATGCACTTTAATTGGAGCTCTACGGCAATAGGAATTTTACCCGAAAACCTGAAAGAAGCAATTGACGGAAGCAACATAAAAGAAGGGCAAAAAATATTCGCACTTAAAAGCAGAGGTTTCAGAAGCAACGGCTTTTCTTCAATTCGCAGAATTTTAAAAGAAAATTTAGGTAATGATTGGCATAACAAACCATACGATAATGAAAATTCTTGGGGTAAAAAAATGCTGACACCATCTTTAATTTATTCTCCTTTAATTAATGAAATTACAGCATCGGGAACAGAACTTACGGGCGTTGTACATATAACAGGAGGCGGAATTTTTGACAATTTACGAAGAGCATTAAAATTGAATAATGCCGGAGCAAAACTCAATAACTTGTTTGAGCCGCTTCCCGAAATGCTTAAAATACAGCAAATTGGAAAAATAAGCAACGAAGATGCCTATCTTTGGTGGAATATGGGCAACGGAATGCTGCTTATTGCAGATGAAAAATATGCTGATAATATTTTACAAAAAGCAAAGCAAATGAACTATGAATGTCAAACAGCCGGCACAGTTACCGCCGGCAGCAATATACAAGTCGAATTTCCGACTTTTAAATTAGAAAAACAATATTAGAAAGTTTGCCCCTGCGGCAGACTTTTTTTATGAAATAAAACTTTTAACTTTCAACTTTACAAACTTTTAACTTAAAGATGAACAGCATACAAACACACATAAAACCCGAATACAAAGATACAAAAAGCATAAACATTCAAAAAAAATGCAAAAATCAACTCAATATAAACACCGGAGAAATTAAAACTTCAAAAATGTATTCCGTTGATTATGAAATTACCGAAAACAATTTCAGAGCTTTTGCCGAAAATTGCCTCAAAAACAAAATCACCGATGATGTGCTTATTAATAAGGTGTACGATAATGCAAAATACCAAAGTTTAATTGCCGTTGCCCAACTTCCCGGTGTAACCGACGATATCGGCGTGTCGGCACAAACGGCATTGGCTGATTTTCTGAATCGTGAAATTGATATTAACAGTCAACATATTTTTACCCAAGACATTTATTATATTGAAAATAAATTATCCGAAAAACAACTTATCGAAATTGCAAAAGCGTTTCTCGGAAACCCTTTAATTAATCATATTCAAGTTCTTACAAAAGAAAACGGCAAGTTTAATTTTACGGCTTACATTCCGAAAGTTGAAATGCAAACCGATGAAACCGTTGAAGAAATCAATTTAAATATTTCCGATGATGAATTGATTAAACTTTCCGAAGATAAAATTCTGGCTTTAAATCTTGAAGAAATGAAAGCAATACGCAATTATTTTAAAGATGAAAAAGTTATTGCCGAAAGAAAAAAAGCCGGTCTATCCGAAAAATTAACCGATATAGAACTCGAAGTTTTTGCACAAACCTGGTCGGAACATTGCAAACACAAAGAATTTAATGCCAAAATTACTTTTGAAGACAAAAAAACAGGCAAGAAAAAAACAATAAATTCACTTTTCAAAACATACATAAAGGGCTCAACCGATAAAATAAAAAAACATTTGGAAGATAATGATAATCATTGGCTTATAAAAGTTTTTGATGATAATGCGGGAACCGTTCGGGCAACAAAAGACAAACTTTTTGTTTGGAAAGTAGAAACGCACAATTCGCCTTCGGCTCTTGACCCCTACGGCGGTGCAATTACCGGAATTCTCGGTGTAAATCGCGATATTATGGGAACAGGCATAGGCGGTGCCGAGCTTCTTTTTAATACAAACGTGCTTTGTTTCGGTTCACCTAATTACGATAAAAAATTACTGAAAGGGCAACTGCATCCTCGCCGAATTATGGAGGGCGTAACGGACGGTATTGAAGACGGCGGAAACAAATCCGGTATTCCAACCGTAAACGGCTCGGTAATTTTTGACGACCGTTATGCCGGGAAACCTCTGGTTTTTTGCGGCACCGGAGGCATTATGCCCGATAATTATCTCGGCAAAAATGCTTGGGAAAAACCGATTGACGTAAATGACAGAATAATTATGGCAGGCGGCAGAGTCGGGAAAGACGGTATTCACGGTGCAACTTTTTCTTCCGTTGAAATTAATGAAAAATCACCGCAATCAGCAGTGCAAATAGGAAGTCCGATAACGCAAAAAAAACTGTCTGATTTTATGATTGTTGCAACTCGCAGAGGATTGATAAAATCAAGCACCGACAACGGAGCCGGCGGTTTGTCGTCTTCCGTAGGCGAACTTGCCGAAATTACCGGCGGAGCACACGTAAATCTCGAAAAAGTTCCGTTAAAATATTCCGGACTGAAACCTTGGGAAATTTTCGTTTCCGAATCGCAGGAACGTATGACTATTGTTGTTGAACCGCAAAACATTGATGCCTTTTTCAAATTAGCTGAAAATATGGAAGTTGAAGTTACCGACATCGGTTTTTTTACAAATTCCGGCTTTCTGGATATTACTTTTAAAGAGAAATTAATTCACCATATTGATTTAGATTTTTTACATAACGGCGTACCGCAAAAAAAAATGCAGGCAGAACTTAAACCTATGCAACTATCTGAGCCGGAAAATATTAAAATTAAAAATTACGAAAATGTTCTTTTAAAACTTCTTTCGAGTTTAAACATCAGTTCACGCGAAAATATAATCAGAAAATACGACCACGAAGTAAAAGGCAAAAGTATTATAAAACCTTTGATGGGCGAAAAAGGTACAAGTCCGCAGGATGCCGCTGTAATGCGTTTGGAACACGAAAGTTTTGAAGGTATTGCCGTTTCAAACGGAATTATGCCCAAATTCGGCGATATTGATGCTTACGAAATGTCTGCCGGTGCTTTCGATGAAGCTGTAAGACAGATAATTGCAATAGGAGGAACCCTGCCTAATATGAAAAAAAACGACGATGTTTTTTGGACTGTTAACGATAATTTTTGCGTTCCGGACAGTTTCTATCATCCCGAAAAAAATCCCGACGGAAAAGAAAAGTTAGCTAAACTTGTTCAAATGTGTGAAGCACTTTACGATATGTCAACTTTTTACGATATTCCGATGACTTCCGGCAAGGACAGTATGAAAAATGATTTTAAAGCCGAAGGTGTAAAGATTTCCGTTCCGCCGACAATTCTGTATTCAATAGCTTCAAAAATAAAAGATGTCAGAAATACGGTAACTTCCGATTTTAAGCAAGCAGGAGATTTAATTTATCAAGTAGGAAAAACGTATGACGAACTCGGAGCTTCCGAATTTTACAAACTTTTTAACGAACTCGGTGCAAATGTCCCGAAAGTAAGAAAAGAAGAAGCAAAAGATACCTATATGAAAATGATGCAGGCAAACGAACAAAATCTAATCGCATCGGCACACGATATTTCCGACGGCGGAATGATAACGGCTTTGGCAGAATGTATTATCGGAACCGATTTCGGTGCTGAAATTTCATTAAATAATCTCGGAGAAATAAGCACAAATGCAAAATTATTTTCCGAAAGTCATTCCAGATTTATCATAAGCATAAAGCCGGAGAATAAAAAGCAATTTGAGAAAATTTTCGGAAACAAAATCTTTTATCTCGGAAGAGTTACAAATTTGAAGACATTAAAAGTCCTTGATAATCAAGATATTATAATAAAAAAGGAATTGCTAAATTTAGAGAATGCTTGGAAAACAGAATTATAAGTTATGAATTATAAATTATGAGTTTTGATTGTAAATAATAATATAATAAAAGATAAAAGCTTCAAATTTGCCGTAAGGATTGTAAATTTTTACAAGATTCTTATCGAAAGAAAAGAGTATGTTATGAGTAAACAAATATTGCGTTCGGGAACTTCAATCGGAGCAAATATTCGAGAAGCACAAAATGCTCAATCTGATGCAGATTTTATTCATAAATTAAGCATTTCTCAAAAAGAAACAGATGAAACTCTTTATTGGCTTGAACTTTTAAAAGAAACAAACTTTATATCTGAAAATGAATTTGTCTCACTGTCAAATGATTGCACAGAATTATTAAAAATATTACGAAGTATTATAATAACATCAAAAAAGAAGCTAAAAAAATGAACATAAATTCATAATTTATAACTCATAATTTATAATTTAAAAATGATAAAATCACTAATCCTAACCGGCTTCGGAATAAATTGCGAAACAGAAATGGGAGCCGCATACAAAAATGCAGGTGCAGAAGTTACCATAATTCATTTTAACGAATTAATGAACGGAACATACAACTTGCACGATTTTGATATACTGAATTTTCCCGGCGGTTTCTCCTTCGGTGACGA
>CAZCPV010000210.1:0-5251 GCA_964500765.1 uncultured Draconibacterium sp. | reverse complement strand
TTTAAAGAATATCATTCTCTATATCGGCTAAAAAATCGGTTTGTTTCTTAAAATGCAAAACATATTCCATATCATGAACTAAAATATGATTCAGTAACCACTCTTTTAAAAATTCAGTAATTTTGTATCCTTGTGCCAACTTTCCGGAAGTTACGTCAAACAAATTTTCCGATATAAAATTCACAAAACGTTGATGAACTTTTATATGATTTTCCTCATCCGGATAATTATATTTTTTCAACATTTTTTCTTCCGTTGAAAAATGATTTATGGTATATATTTTTAAATCCATCAAAAATTCATCAATTCTTGAAGCATTTTTATTAATTATTACATCCTCATGCAATTGATTTATAATATTTGCAAGTTCTTTATGCTGTTTATCAATTTTTTTTATCCCTGTTTCAAATTTTTTGTCCCAATTTATATACATATTGTTTTGAAATATTGTTTTATAACACTTTTTGCAAACATACAACAAAATGTTTTATAACATACAATGAAATCAAGTATTTTTTAAAAATTTTCGAAAATTCATTAAGTTTTTCTAATTTTGAAATTCATTCTTTCATAAAAAAATAAACTATGTACGGAAAAATAAAAGATTATTTAAGCTCTGAGCTGCAATCAATAAAAGATGCCGGTTTATACAAAGACGAACGTATAATTACAACACCGCAAGGTGCCGAGATTTCGCTTACAACCGGAGAAACCGTTATAAATTTTTGTGCAAATAATTACCTCGGTTTATCATCGCACCCGAAAGTAATTGCAGCGGCAAAAAAAGCATTGGATACACACGGTTACGGAATGTCATCTGTTCGTTTTATATGCGGAACACAAGATATTCACAAAGAATTGGAACACAAAATTGCCGACTTTTTCGGTACTGAAGATACCATTTTGTACGCTGCTGCTTTCGATGCCAACGGCGGTGTTTTTGAACCGCTTTTTTCAAAAGAAGATGCCGTAATTTCGGACGAACTGAATCATGCTTCCATAATCGACGGTGTTCGACTGTGTAAAGCTGCACGCTATCGTTACAAACACAGTAATATGGATGATTTGGAAGACCAATTAAAAGTTGCCCAAGCACAACGATACCGAATAATCGTTACCGACGGCGTTTTTTCAATGGACGGCGATATTGCCAAATTAGATAAAATATGCGATTTGGCTGATAAATATGATGCTCTGGTAATGGTTGACGACAGCCATGCTTCCGGATTTATCGGAAAAACCGGACGCGGAACTCACGAATATAACAATGTTATGAGCCGTATTGATATTATCACAAGCACGCTCGGAAAAGCACTCGGCGGTGCCATGGGCGGTTTTACTACCGGCAAAAAAGAAATTATTGATATGCTTCGCCAACGTTCACGCCCCTATTTATTCTCAAATTCATTGTCTCCGGTGATTGTAGGTGCAGCTCTTGAAGTTTTTAATGTCCTTACTCAATCAACCGAGTTAAGAGATAAAGTAATCGGGAATGCCGAATATTTTAAAGAAAAAATGGAAAAAGCCGGTTTCGTTATAAAACCTTCCGATTCAGCAATTGTTGCCTTAATGTTGTTTAATGCAAAACTTTCGCAAGATTTTGCCGCAAAACTTCTTGACGAAGGCATTTATGTTATCGGTTTTTATTATCCCGTTGTGGCAAAAGGTCAGGCAAGAATAAGGATTCAACTTTCGGCAGCACACGAAAAAGACCATTTGGACAAAGCAATTAATGCTTTTATAAAAATCGGAAAAGAATTTAATATCCTCGGAAAAACAAAAGAAGAAATAATAGAAATGTACGGAGAATAACTATTTCTTAAAAACAAAAAACCTGCTGTTCGAAATCCGGCAGGTTTTTTTGTATAATAACAATAGATTTTGTAAATTGTAACGCTAAAAATTACGACTATGCCGGAACAAATCGAAAAAAACCTGATTAAAGCATTATAAATTGCGGAATCCGAAAATAATAACAAAGCAATTTTGGCTTCCCTAAAATCTCTGTCCGATTTTTATGAGCAAAATTCAGATTTTCAAAACGCATTACAAATTTATAAGAAGCTGCATATCTTTGAATTAGCAATTACAAACAAAGAACTTGAAGAAAAAAAGAAAGATTTTACGGACAGTATCAAATATGCCTATCGAATACAAACCGCTCTTGCACCTCCCGAATATCTGGTAAAAAAATTACTCCCCGAATATTTCATTTTATACCTCCCGAAAGATGTCGTAAGCGGCGATTTTTATTTCGTTTCCGAATTTAAAGACAAAATACTGTTTGCCGCCGTCGATTGTACGGGGCACGGTGTTCCGGGTGCCCTTATGTCCGTCATCGGATTTAACGGTTTTATTCAGGGAATTCAGGCAGAAAACGTTAATACTCCTGCAGAATTACTTTCGTTTCTCGACGAATACGTAAACGACGTTTTAAGGCAAACACACGACGAAAGCGGCGTAAAAGACAGTATGGATTTAGCCGTTTGTACGATTGATTTTGAAAAAAAAGAAGTAATGTATGCCGGAGCATACAACCCTCTCTACTACATAAAAAAAGGTGAACTTTTTGAAATAAAAGCGGATAAATTGCCCATCGGTGTTAACACGGACGGGGTGGTTGATATTTACACAAATCATACGATACAACTCGATTCCGGAGATTCAATATACATCTTTTCCGACGGCTATGCCGACCAATTCGGCGGTCCTAAAAATAAAAAATTCAAATACAGGCAACTGAAAGAACTTATCTTATCCGTTCAAAATAAAACGATGGAAGAACAAGGAAAAATACTTGACAAAACATTAAAAGATTGGCAAGGAAACGAAGAACAAATTGATGATATTTTAGTGATGGGTGTTCGCCTGTAACACTATTTTCTGAAAATTAATTTTGACATCGAAAAGATAATTAAAATATGAGATTTGTAAAATTTATAAATCAACTAAAATGTGCTTTTAACTTTATAACTTTTCAATTCAGCAAAACATATGAAAGACATCAAAATAAACGATTTTCAACTGAACATACTGCTCAACAAAGATAACAAAGCAGATTACGATTTAATGCTGAATAATGTATATTGCCCGACTTGTAAAACAATGTGCGAAGAAGGCATCAAAATCGAAGAAAATTATCTGACATCGATTAATGATATTATGGTAAAAGGAACTTGCAATAAATGTAAGGGAACAGTTGTTCGAATAATCGAATTCGGTGAAGATAAAGACTTTAATAAGAGAGCCAAAGAATTTCGAGAAGCTGTTTCATAAAGTAAAAAAAACCTTTCAAATCTTCCGATTCAAAAGGTTTTCTGCTTTGTCGGGGTGAGAAGACTTGAACTTCCGACCCCACGCCCCCCAGACGCGTACTCTGCCAACTGAGCTACACCCCGAAACATCAGAAATAAAAATTATCCTGACAAAAGCGTTTGCAAAATTATGAAATAATTCAATTATCACAAAAAATTGTTCATATTATTCCGACTAAAAAATTTGTTTTGTAATAACAATCACATTTTAAACCATATAAAACCTTTATATTTGCATCATATTTTTCAAAACTGACATATTATCCGAAGTTTTTTTCGGTATGTATTTTGATAAAACAAAGACAATCTTATCTTAATTTCAGCTAAATTAAATACTAATAACAAAAAATATAAAATATGAGTTTTTTTAAAACATTAAACGTAAACGAAAACAATGACAATAAGTCAGAAGAATTAGAAGCACCGGAACATGTAAAATGTTTGATTATCGGTTCCGGTCCTGCCGGATATACAGCAGCAATTTATGCCGCCAGAGCCAACCTAAAACCGGTTGTAATACAAGGAATGGAAGCCGGCGGTCAGCTTACAACAACAACCGAAGTCGAAAATTTCCCCGGTTATCCCGAAGGTGTTACCGGTCCCGTAATGATGGAAGACCTTAAAGCTCAAGCAGAACGCTTCGGAACAGATGTACGATGGGGGGAAGTTACTTCCGTTGATTTTTCAAAAAGACCGTTTAAAGTAATTGTTGACAACAAAAAGCCGTTTATTGCCGAAAGCGTAATTATTGCAACCGGTGCAACCGCCAAATATCTCGGTTTGGAATCCGAAGAAAAATACAAAGGTGCCGGCGTTTCTGCATGTGCAACCTGCGACGGATTTTTTTATAAAGATATGAATGTTGCCGTAGTAGGCGGAGGAGATACCGCAGCCGAAGAAGCAACTTATCTTGCGGGTTTGGCAAAAAAAGTATATCTAATTATCCGAAAACCGTATATGCGTGCATCAAAAGCAATGATAAAACGCGTTGAAAATACACCGAACATTGAAGTTCTTTATGAACACAATACAAAAGAAATTACCGGAACAAACGTAGTAACCGGTGCAACTTTAATTAAACGAAAAGGGCAACCCGACGAAGAGGAAGTAAAAATTAAAATTGACGGTTTTTTTGTTGCAATAGGTCATAAACCCAATTCCGATTTATTTAAAGAGTTTATTGAAACTGATGAAGTCGGATATATAAAAACAATTCCCGGAACATCAAAAACAAATGTTCCCGGTGTATTTGCCGCAGGTGATATTCAAGATTCAATATACAGGCAAGCTGTTACGGCAGCCGGCTCCGGTTGCATGGCAGCTTTGGATACCGAACGTTTTTTAGCAGAACAAGAATAGAAAAATAATTTAACCCAAATTGACCCGAGATTTTTTACAAAATCAAAAAACAGGCATTTAGTTGAATATCAACAATATACATTTTAGTTAACTATGATAATACAATTAATTTCGGAAATCAAATACTAAGTTGACAATTACAGAAAGCTGTTTAAAAAATGAACAGCTTTTTTGCTGAAAATATTTTATATATTTGTAAGATAATTCTATTAAATCAGTAATAATGAAACCAATATATTTAATATCGGCGTTAATATTTTTATTCCTGTTTTCAAACTGTAATAAAAATCGTTTTGTTCCTCAAGATGAAATTCCGCAATGGCTTAAAGACAGAATCATTAAAGATGAAGCCGTAATTGATTCAGCCCCGGAACTTTCTGCAAATTCCGGTGCCTGGATTAGATATAAATTTAAAAAAGATTATTATTTCGAATACGACAACCCTTTAAGTTCGGTTATGTTAGAAGTTTATGATTATGACGGAAACGAACTTGACTATTATAATAATGAATTATTAAAAGCATATGATAAAGATAAATGTTGTAAAAGATATGTTTGGAAAGCTCCTGAATATATAG
>CAZCPV010000209.1:0-5281 GCA_964500765.1 uncultured Draconibacterium sp. | reverse complement strand
AAAAAACCGGCGGAAATTTGGTCGGCAACATTGTTTTTTCAGATAAACATCACAATTTAATAAGTGTAATTACAATTGTTCGATGGTTGATAAACGGCAAAAAAGAAGCCACAAAATATTTTCCGGAAGCCGGTGTTTCAAAAAAAGACATCAGTGAAGCATCAAAATTCGGAAAACCGATTTTAGATGCACTGAAAAACAATAATTTTTCCGGTTTACAAAATGAACTGTTAAAATTAAATGCCGTTCATATCGATTATCACATAATGAAAACCGAACTCACCGGCAAGCGAATTTTTCATATTTGGGCAAATCTTATTTTAACCAAAAGCAAAAACAATCCTAAGAAAAGAAAACGCCTTCTGAAACTTTTCAGTTATTACTTGTTTTTTGTTATTTATGTTGTTTCTCCTTTTGCTTCATTTATTTTTAAAATTAAAAAAATTATATTTCCGAAAAAAACGAAAAAAGAAATTTTAACGCACACATCCTTATAAAAATTCGCCAATCTCAATTAAAAAATCTATTTTTGTAAACTTAAAAAATTTACAAGCCGATTCTAAATGGATGTATATATTAATGCTGTTGAAAAATTTTTACCCGGAGACCCTGTCGATAACGATGAAATGGAATTTTATTTAGGTAAAATTAATGGTGTAAACTCAAAAGCACGACCGATAGTTTTACGGAATAACGGTATTAAGACCCGACATTACGCAATTGACAAAAATCAAAAATCAACTTATTCAAATACCGAATTAACAGCAAAAGCAATTCACAAACTCGAAAACAAAAATTTTTCAGCAAACGACATCGAATTGCTTGCCTGCGGAACTACAAGTCCCGACCAACTTTTACCTTCGCATGCCTCAATGGTACACGGCGAGTTGAAAACCGGCAAAACCGAATACAGCTCGTTCGGCGGTTCGTGCAATGCCGGAATGCTGGCAATGAAATACGCTTGGCTTTCGGTAAAATCCGGAAATACAAAAAATGCCGTTTGTACGGGCAGCGAAAAATTATCAACTTGGCTGACGGCAAATCGCTATCGTAACGAAGCAGAGAAACTTACGGAATTAGAGAAAAATCCCATGCTTGCTTTCAGCAAAGAGTTTTTGCGATGGATGCTTTCCGACGGTGCCGCCGCCGCTCTTTTAACAAATAAACCGAATAAAAACGGTATTTCTTTAAAAATCGACCGTATTGAAATTACCTCGTTTGCCGGCGAACTCGAAACCTGTATGTATGCCGGTGCCGAGAAAACACGGGACGGAAATCTTACACCTTGGAAAGATTTTGATAATGAATATATTACCGAAAATTCATTAATGGTTCTGCAACAAGATACCCGCCTGCTCGGAAGCAATATAGTAAAAAAAGGTGCCGAATTTTTAAAAGAACTTTTGGAAAAATACGATATAAACATCAACGATTTTTCTTGGTTTTTACCGCATCTTTCTTCTATGTATTTTAAAAATAAAATTTATGAAGAAATGAAAGCAAACGGCATATTTATTCCGGAAGAAAAATGGTTTTTAAATCTGCCTCATGTCGGAAATGTCGGCTCGGCATCGGCATATTTGATGTTGGAAGAATTATTTAATTCCGGCAAGTTAAAAAAAGGCGAGAAAATTCTTGTAATGGTACCCGAAAGTGCCCGATTCTCATACACCTATATGTTTCTTACCGTTGTTTAAAAAATTAGAACATGCTCACAGCCGAAGAATTAGAAAACATACTTCCGCAATCGCACCCGATGCTTATGATTGATGCTTTGCAGTTGTCCGATACCGAAAAAACAATTACAAATCTTACCGTAAAAAATGAAAATATTTTTGTTTCCGAAGGAAAATTAAGAGAAGCCGGAATTATTGAAAATATGGCACAAACCGCCGCTGCACGTGCCGGATACGAAGCAAAAATAAAAAATGAAAAAGTCAGAACGGGATACATCGGATCAATAAAAAACCTTACCATCTATACTTTACCGAAAGTAAATAATACATTACAAACAATTCTTACTCCTCAAAGCGATATAGGGAATATTTCCGTTGTAAAAACAGAAATTTTCTCGGAAGAAAATAAAATTGCCGAATGTATGATGACAATTATTTTGCTTGATTGATTTAATCAACAAGTTGCCGTATCATTATCTTAATATACAAACAGTTAAATTAAAATCAGTTTCATTTATATTAAAGAGTTCGGTATAAAAAGACCCTGCGGGTTTAAGTTTGCAAAAGTCTGAAATTTTAAATATTTTATATTAAGTCAATTATCGCAAACCCGCAGGGTCTGTAAACACAATATTTATCTTTTTTACTGCATTCATTAAAACAATAATACGATAACTGCCGGTATTTTAGTAATAAACTTGCGGATTATAGATTTAGTTATTAATTTTGAAGTATTATTAAAATTTTATGAAAGACCGATTTTTAAAAATATCGTTTACAACTTTTGACAAAATTTCAAAACGCTTCGAAAGTCCTTCGGGCTTTAATTTTATAAGTTCCGGATTGGCAATTATTTTTATTGTTTCGCTTTTTCTTGCTTTTATAAATTTAAATTTCCGATTACCCGAAAATATTGCAAGCTATCTGCCTCGCAGCTATTTCTTTTCGGTCGAAATAACGTTTAAAATTTTACTTGCCGTAGAAATTATCGAAATGGTATTTATTTTAGCTCATTCGGTATCCGACTCAATAGCCAAACAATTTGAAATACTATCTTTAATACTTTTGCGACAAGCATTTAAGGAGTTTTCAAATATTGATTTACCGATTGATGTATCGGAAATTATCCAACCCGTAACATTTATTTTATCCGACATTTTCGGAGCTCTTTTCATTTTTGCCGGCGTTCTTATTTTTAAAAAAATGCAAAAACACCGAATAATTACTTCCGGTGACGAAGACAGCTACAAATTTACGGCACTGAAAAAAGCCCTTGCATTATTTATGCTTGCGGCATTTATCATTATCGGAATTTACGATGTATTTTTATATATCGAAGGTGCAAAACAGTTTCAATTCTTTACGATGTTTTACAGCGTATTAATTTTTACGGACATTTTAATCGTAATTATTTCGTTAAGATACAGCCATTTATATTGTGTTGTTTTTAGAAATACGGGATTTGCCGTTGCAACCATTCTTATTCGCTTTGCTTTATCTTTACCGCGTTTTTACGATGCGGCAATGGGAATAATTTCTGTTATTTTTGTAATTTTAATCAGTTTTGTTTACAATAAATTTGAATTTAAACGTATAAAAGAAGTATTGTGGAAACAAAAGAACTCCTAAAAAAAGTCAGACAGATAGAAATTAAAACACGCGGTTTGTCAAAACAAATTTTTGCCGGCGAATACCACAGTGCCTTTAAAGGTCGCGGTATGTCGTTCAGCGAAGTGCGTGAATATCAATACGGCGATGATGTTCGTACAATTGATTGGAACGTTACGGCACGCTATGACAAAGCATATATAAAAACCTTTGAAGAAGAAAGAGAACTAACGGTAATGTTGCTTATCGATATCAGCGGTTCGCAAAATTTCGGTACTTCACAACGTTTTAAAAAAGATTTAATTACGGAAATTGCCGCCGTAATTTCATTTTCGGCAATTCAAAATAACGACAAAGTAGGCGTAATATTTTTTTCCGATAAAATAGAAAAATTTATTCCTCCGCAAAAAGGAAAAAAACATATTTTACGTATTATCAGAGAACTGCTTTCGGTAAAACCGGAAAATAAAAAAACCGATATTTCTTCGGCTCTGCGTTATTTTACAAATGTTGTAAAAAAACGAAGCACAGCATTTTTAATTTCGGATTTTATTGACGAGAATTTTGAAAAAGCACTGCAAATAACAAATCATAAGCACGATTTAATTGCTTTGCATATTTTTGACAAAAGAGAATACGAATTGCCTAATGTCGGTTTTATAAAATTGCAGGATGCCGAAACCGGAAAAGAACTTTATGTTGATACCGGGAAAAAATCGGTAAGAGAAAATTTCAGGCAACTGCAAAACAAAAATTTAAAAAAAATAAAACAAAGCTTTGACAAAGCCGGCATCGACAGCGTAAAAATAAAAACCGACGAAGATTACATTAAGCCCTTATTAATGCTCTTTAAAAACCGATAAAATACCAAATAATTCAAAGAATAAGTTGATGGATGTAAAAATAGAACAATCGTGGAAAAAACTTTTGAAAGACGAATTTGAAAAAGAATATTTTAAGAATTTGACCGATTTTGTAAAACAGGAGTATAAAACACGAACAATTTACCCTCCGGGTAAAGATATTTTCAAGGCATTCGATTTATGTCCGGTTGATAAAACAAAAGTTATCATTATCGGACAAGATCCGTATCACGGTAAAGGTCAGGCACACGGCTTATGTTTTTCGGTAAAAGACGGTGTAAAAATTCCGCCTTCTTTGAGAAATATTTACAAAGAACTTAATGATGACATCGGCAAAGAAATTCCGAAAACGGGAAATATTGAGCATTGGGCGAGGCAAGGTGTTTTGATGCTTAATGCAACGTTAACAGTCAGAGCGGGAAATGCCGGTTCGCATCAGGGAAAAGGTTGGGAAACATTTACCGATGCCGTTATAAAAAAAATATCAACCGAAAAAGAAAATCTGGTTTTTTTGCTGTGGGGAGCGTATGCTCAAAAAAAAGGACAAATTATAAATTCCGAAAAACATTATATTCTGAAATCGGCTCACCCCTCGCCTTTTTCGGCATACAACGGTTTTTTCGGTAACAAACATTTCAGCAAAACAAATGAATTTTTAAAATCAAAAGGATTAACGGAAATTGAATGGTAGGCAGTTTTGAATTATAAATTATGAATTATGAATTATTCAATTATGACAATTAGATGGAAAAAATAGAAGACATTTCATTAATATCTGACAGTTTATATAAACTTGCAGAAATAATTGATGCTGGTTACTACGATAATATCCTTTATTATGAATTTCATGAAATCGTAAATCCTGATAATATATATAATTGTTATTCAGGTCTTAAAGAATTTTCAAAGCGTTCGCAAGATTATTATAAAATATTTTTATCTCAATATTTTATTGACGAAGATCCTGCTATTATTCATGTTGCAATTAAATTAGCAAATAAGTGGTTTATTGTAAAAAATAGTGGTTCAAATTATTATTTAGGTTTTGGACCTGCTGGCATTTTGAGAATTAGAAAATCTTGTGCAGATAAAAACATTTTAGGTATAATAAAAGAAGAAAATATTGATGATTGG
>CAZCPV010000208.1:0-5320 GCA_964500765.1 uncultured Draconibacterium sp. | reverse complement strand
ATCTTTGCACGGAGAAAAAGCGTATGATGAAGGAGCTTTATAACTCAACAAATAATTAAAAAAAAGATAAAAAGGGGATTTTGATTTTTAAAATTCCCTTTTTTATCGTGCGGCAAGCAATGAAACAGATGAAATTGTATCGCCCATGCCGACTAAACTTACGGGTTTTTCAACGATTATTGTCGGAACGGCAATCATATCAAATTCGGAATATTCAAAAATGCCGGTTTCCGGCAAGTCGTTTTGTTTAAAATTTGTTTCAATGTATTGTGCCAAATTGTTTAATTCGTTTAATGCAATTTCCGAAACCGACTTATCTTTTGCCCAAAGTAAATTTTCTTTTTTTTCGAGTGTGCCTGTCCCGGCTTTTCCGGCTGCAACAACGGCAGCCGTTTGCATACCTTTTCTGTTTTGCTCCGGCGTTATTTTGAAATTTTTTCGTTGCAAAGTGATGTATAAACCGAACATATGCAATTGCATTCTCGGTGTTTTAACATATTCAAAAACTTTCATCATGGCTCGAAATAAATTAACCGAATTTGTTTCGGTATTACACTGTTCAGCTAATTTGTTTTCGTTTATAACTTCAAGAATATCAATTAGTTCTCTTTCGTTAAAGCCGATACTTTCAACTTCATTTGCTATGGTATCAATTAAATATTTTCTGATAATTTTATCTTGTGTCGAAGCAATTTCGAAGTGAATTAACGGATTTTTGCTTGTTTTTTGCAGTTCTTTTACAATTTTTAATGAATTATCAATTTTTTCTTTTCCGGAAGTTCCGTCCGATAATTTATCTTGCAGCATTTGATAACCCGATAAAATTATATACTCAAAATTAATATCGGGTCGGTTTAATCGATTTGCAAAATTTTTGTCGATATGCAATTTAAAATTCAACGGGTCGTAAGTGGCAATAAAACGATTGGATTTAGGGCATGTTATTTTTTTGCCGAAAAAATTTAACGTATCATTTTTGTCAAATTCGAGTATATAATGTGTCAACGGTAAATCATTTTTTCGATGTATTACCGATACTTGTTTTATTTCACCGTTTTCATCAACACTTTTCAAATTGGGCAAATTCAAAAATAATTTTGCCTGCATTTCGGGTAGAGATGCACAATGCACAAAAATATTTTTTACATCGCAAACCGCAGCAACATTTGCCACAATACCGCCTTGCCCGCCCATTTGCAACTTATCGTATTTCAGAATAGTTTGTATTTTTTTAAAAATATTTTTATCCGAAATAATCCATTCTTCGGCAATGCCTTTTGAAAAACATTTCACCAAACCTCTTAAAAAATCTTCCGTTTCTTCGATTGTTTTTTTATTGCTTTCAAAAAATGTTTTTTGAAGATTAAATTGTGAAATAAGTTTTTCAATTTGTTTTCCGGAAAGTTTTACTACGGCATCGATATTTGCATTAAATGCACTTACCAATCCGTCAATTTCAGACATTTTTTGTAATTGTTCGGGAACCGATTTATAATTATGTTTCCAATTATTTTTTAATTGTTCATAATTCATTTTCGAATGTATTTATGTTTTTTTAATGAAATTATTTGAACGGTAATTGCCGTTGTCAAAGATAAAATACCGAGCAAAAAAACGCCTGAAAAATCAATGATTTTATAAAAGAAAATACCGACAAGAGGAGCAAAGGCACCTCTTACGCCGGTTAGCGATAAATGTATTGATTGATAGTAAGTTACGTTTTCGTCTTTACTGAAATATGCCGAACCGATATACCACAAAATTCCCATCATGGCACCGAAAATTCCGTATGCGGTAAACGAAACAAGAAGCGACCAATAAATTTTTATATTAAATATTTCGATATAGGAAGGCATAAATTGGGTAAGTCCCATAAAAAGCAAATACAATAACATCATTAAAAATGTATAAACGGCAAATTTTCGAGGGTCGGTTTTTCCCATTAATTTTCCGAAAAAGGGTGTAAGAATTATTGAGATTGTTCCGTAAAGATTTTTGTAAAAAGCAATGCCTGAATAAGATAATTCCAAATAGCTTTTCAAGAAAATTGCAATAACGGCAATGCTCAACAGCCAAGCCAATCCGTAAAACATAAATCCGATTTCAAAATCTCTGAAGGGCTTATCGGTTTTTAAGATCAGGATAAGATTTTTACCGGCTTCTTTTATTTTTTCGGATAAACGTTTAGTCGTTTTTTTTATGAGCGGTGCATGAGCATCAATTTTTGTAAGAATAATAATTGAACTGATACCCAAAATTCCGAGTGCGGGATACACATAAATGTAGGAGTAGGGGATTTTATCGGCTAAAAGTCCGAATAAAAAAGTGGAAATGAGCATTATAACTTTATTTGCCGTAACGGCGTAACCGTAGAGTTTTCCGAAATTTTCATGTTTGTATCCGTTTTTAAGAAATCCGTTTATTACGGGAAATATCAGCGGATTTGTAGAATAATAAATTAAAAAAATGAGTAAAAAAACGATTTGATAAATCATTTGATTGCCTTGTGCTTCAATATTTTTCGGAAAAAACATAAGCAGAAGCAAAGGCAGACGAGTGAATATGGCAACTTTTCTGAGAAATCTTTTTTTATCGGTTTTTGTTTTCAGAAATTCGTTCAGCGGAAGGGCAAATAAAAGTATGATTGTCGTAAACTGAAACAATATTCCGATTTGGTCGGGGCTGCCTTTAAGCTCTTTTATAAGAATAAACTCATTAAGAGCAAGTACGCCGAGAATAATGCCGTCTAAAATTGAAAACCAAAGATGCAAACGGAATGTTCTTTTTTCTTCGGCAGAATAAAATTTGATTATTTGCATCTTTTTACGGCAACTTTTTATTCGTAAATTTCTTTTTTTGCGGCAATTAAAGTATTTTGCAGAAGAGAAACGATGGTCATAGGACCTACACCGCCCGGAACCGGCGTAATGTAAGAACATTTCGGAGCAACTTCTTCAAAATTTACATCGCCTTTCAATTTCCAACCCGATTTTGTTTTGTTAGATTTTACTCTGTGAATTCCCACGTCAATAACAACAGCACCATTTTTAACCATATCGGCGGTTACAAATTCCGTTTTCCCGATTGCGGCAATTAAAATATCGGCTTGTAAAGTAATTTCTTTCAAATTTTTTGTGCGACTGTGGCACAAAGTAACGGTTGCATTGCCGGTTTTGTTTTTTTGCGAAAGCAGAATACTCACCGGTTTTCCGACAATATTACTCCTTCCTATCACAACACAGTGCTTGCCGGAAGTTTCAATATTAGTTCTTTTCAGCAGTTCTAAAATTCCTTGCGGTGTTGCCGAAACAAATGCCGGCATTCCCAATGTCATTCTGCCGATATTTACGGGATGAAAACCGTCAACATCTTTTTTCGGGTCAATGGTTTCGATTATTTTATTTTCCGAAATATGTTCGGGCACAGGCAGTTGAACAATTAATCCATCGATATCGTTATCCGCATTTATTTCCTTTATTTTTTGAATTAATTCTTCTTCGCTTACATTTTCGTCAAATCTGATTAAAGAAGATTTAAAGCCGACTTGCCGGCAAGATTTTGTTTTGTGAGCTACATAAGTTTCGCTTGCACCGTCGTTTCCTATAAGAACAGCGGCAAGATGCGGTTGTTTGCCGCCGTTTGCAACTATTTTTTTTACTTCTTCGGCAATTTCGTTTTTTATTTGTTTTGAAATTTCCTTTCCGTCTAATATCTTGTAACTCATATTGTTAATACCTTACACTTTTACCTTTTACCTTTCAACTTTCAACTTTCAACTATTAATATACTATTTTCGTCTTTTCTTTTTTGCGGCTTTACGTATTGCTTTCATTTTGTTTCCGCCGCCCTGAACCATTTGCATCATTTTTTTTGTGTCGCCGAATTGTTTAATCAATCGGTTTACTTCCTGAATATTTGTACCGCTGCCTTTTGCAATTCGTTTTCTTCGGCTTCCGTTCAGTATTTTCGGATTTGTACGTTCTTCTGGGGTCATAGAAGTAATAATTGCCTCAATTCCTTTAAATGAATCGTTGTCGATATCCAGATTTTTAACCATTTTTCCCATTCCCGGAATCATGGAAACCAAATCTTTAACATTTCCCATTTTTTTAATAGAATTTAATTGTTTCAGGAAATCGTTAAAATCGAACTGATTTTTTGCAATACGTTTTTGTAATCTTCGAGCTTCTTCTTGGTCAATTTGCTCTTCGGCTTTTTCTACCAACGAAACAATATCGCCCATACCGAGAATACGGTCGGCCATACGTTCGGGATAAAAAATGTCAAGTGCATCGATTTTTTCGCCCGTTCCTACAAATTTTATCGGTTTTTTAACAACGCTTCTAATGGTTAATGCCGCACCGCCTCGGGTATCACCGTCAAGTTTGGTAAGAACTACGCCGTCGAAATTTAATCGGTCGTTAAATTCTTTTGCAGTGTTTACGGCATCTTGTCCGGTCATTGAATCAACAACAAATAAAATTTCATCCGGTTTTACGGCTTTTTTAATATTGCTGATTTCGTTCATCATTTCTTCGTCAACAGCAAGCCGACCGGCTGTATCTATAATAACAACATCGTGGGCATTCTTTTTGGCAAAATCGATAGCCGCTTTCGCAATTTTTACCGGGTTTTTATTATCTTCTTCGGAATAAACTTTAACACCGACTTGCTCTGCCATTACTTTCAACTGTTCAATTGCGGCGGGACGATAAACATCGCCGGCAACCAACAGCGGATTTTTAGATTTTTTATTTTTCAGCAAATATGCCAATTTAGCCGTAAATGTTGTTTTACCCGAGCCCTGTAAACCGGCAATTAATATAACCGTAAATTTATTTTGAAGATTTATTTCGGCATGTTCGCCGCCCATCAGTTCAACCAACTCATCATGAACAATTTTGATGATTTGTTGTTTTGGTTTTACGGCTGTAAGAACATTTGCACCGAGTGATTTTTCTTTTACGCTGTTTGTAAAATCTTTTGCGATTTTAAAACTGACATCGGCATCCAATAATGCTCGTCGTACATCTTTTAATGCATCGGCAATATTTATTTCGGTAATTTTTCCTTGTCCTTTAAGTATTTTGAAAGAGCGTTCCAGTCTTTCCGATAAATTATCAAACATAATTTTTGAAATTTGAAATTTAAAATCTTATTTTCCGGTAATTTTATGTGTATTTTTATACTCATAAAATCCGGTTCGCAAAGATAAAAAAAATATTCGGATGAATTTTTTTAAAAAAAGTTTTGTGAGAGAAAATTTTGTTTTAAATTTGCATCCGCATTGCGAGAATAGCTCAGTTGGTAGAGCACGACC
>CAZCPV010000207.1:0-5328 GCA_964500765.1 uncultured Draconibacterium sp. | reverse complement strand
ATCTCGGCGATTATTACCTCGGTCTCGGAATGACCAACAGCGGTTGGTACTTTATGACCAGAAAAGATAATAATACAAAACGCTATGTATGCGTTATTGATGAAAATGGTTTTATAAGAGCAACAAGAATCAGAGTCGAACAAAGAAATTGGTCAGATTTCGTTTTTAAACCGAGTTATACGTTAAAACCCTTAAATAAACTTGAAACATACATCAAGCAAAATAAACATTTACCAAATATCCCGACAGAGCAAGAAATAAAAACAAAAGGGCTTGACCTCGGCGAAATGCAGAAACTTCAAATGCAAAAAATTGAAGAACTTACACTTTATATTATTCAACTTAATAAAGAAAATGAACGTTTAAAAGAACGAATTTTGAAACTTGAAAATAAATAACCATGAAAAAAATAAAACTGCTGATTTTAATATCTTTAGCAACCCATATCTCATTCGCACAACAAGAATTTAATATTTCGTATTCTGCCGGAATAAATTATTTTATTCCTGAAAATGAAAATATGTTTAATAAAGATATATCTAAAATTGATTTTCCGTTTACAGTTCATCCGAAAATTTCTAAAAACTTTGATTTGACTCTATCTTATCAAATTTTAAAAAAGATTTCTTTTGGAACGGGACTTGGTTTAAACGGCAGAGCTGCGAAGTTTGAAAATTTGGTATTAAATTATGATTCTGAAAATACTTACAAAGCAAAATCAAAAATCAATTTTACATATTTAAAGTTTCCTTTATTTTTAGAATATAATTTCCTGAAAAACAAATCTCTTACTCCATACGTACATGCAGAATTTTCATATAATAAAATGCAATGTGTTCGAGAAGAAATTATATCTGTTAAAACGGTAGGAACAGACTTTTTATTTAAAAATTACATATTAACACTTAATCCGCAATTAAATAATTATAAAAATAATAATTTTATCGAAGGAGCAATAACAGTGGGAATTAAATATTTTTTATTTAAAAAACTATATATCGGTATAAACGGCGGGATAAATTTAAGTAAATTTATCAAAACAGAATCGAAAGTTCGATTATCCGGAAAAAATTACAAAACTCTTATTAATTTCACTGTAATACTTTGACTATGAAAATAAAAATAATACTGATTATAAACCTTTTTTTATTTATTCATTTTTCGGCATGCAAACCGAAATGTAATAAATACGGCGGAGAAATAAACAAAACCATACCGGAGAAATTCAGAATTAAAATATCGTCAGGCGATACGTTAATTTATAAAACTGATACAAACAAATTAGATACTTTAATTGTCATAAGTACTGAAAGCAAAAATTCATCCGAACCCGGGTCCGGGTGGTATGAATGTATTGAAGGAAAACGCTATTGGAGAAACTTTGAAGAATATAATGTTTTCTTAAAAAACCCCGACTCTTTAAGTAAATTAAATACAGTAAGTGTTCTTCAACTATATCCTGCCTCAATAATGCCGGTAATACATTTTGCCGTAAACAATGATTTATATCCGATTAAAAATCCGGTAATTACTAAATACATTTTAAACGACAGTATATACAAAAATGTTTACACAATTCAAAATGACACTATAATTCTGCATTATAATATACAATATCTTATTATTGATTACCAAATAAATAATACGGAAAAATATTATCTTAACAAATATATTACAAATAAAAATTAAGCAAATATGAAAAAACTGATTATTCTTTTAATTATCGTTTCTTCGTTTATTAACAGTTGTTGCAAGGTTAAATTTTATATAATCCCCGAAAAAGAGAAATTTCAAATGAATCTGGGAGATACAATGATATATAAAAGTCAATCGGGAATTTCGGATACTTTATTTATCGCCTATAAGAATGAAGAAATTGTTCCTGATAATGAATATAATTACAGAACAAACGGTGAATGCAATGATAATGACTGGCATGAAGATTTATTATTTCGCTATATGCGAAAAAAAGACGGACTCGAAACCGAAGATTTTTCTGTTTACCAAGGAATAAAAAACAAAAAAGTTATATATTGTGTAATATACGGGAAAACAAAATCCTTTGATTATATAAAACATAAACAAATTACTCTCAATAAAACAAAATATAAAAATGTTTTAGAATTTGACCTAAATAACAACAACAAGATTAAAGTTTTATTAAATGCAGAATTCGGAATACTTTCTTATAAATACGATAACGAAGAAACTTTTTTACTTGACGATTATATAAAATCCGATTTATAAATCTTATTCGGCATACAAACAGATACTTTTTGCACGTACGGTATTTTATTAAAAAGCATTAATATTAAATACCCGTTGTTTTTTGCTTTCGCAAAAATTACATATAATTAATTTTGAAAGTTTTAAATAAAGACACATGAAAAAAATAATACTGATTATCATAGAAATATTTTTATTAAGTTTTCCTGTAAAATCGCAAAATACAATTCATAATTTGGAAAAATATTGGTATTACAGAGACAGACTTGAACAAAATTTTATGATTGTGGGCAGCCCTGAGCTTCAAGGCACAAATTTTCCTGCATCATTAAGACATAGTGGAACAAGAATACTTGGGTTCGGCGGTGAAAATCCCGTAAAAGGAGATTTTGGACTGTATCTGGCTGTTTTAGCAACAGAATATAAATTATTGACAGACTATGAACAAAATAGTGAAGCAGAAGAAACCTTACAAAAAATTGCTTGGGCATTATATGCTTTTGATCGTTTAGATATGAATACGGAAAAATTTTTCAGAATCAGAACGGAAGGTGGTGTTAACGACAATAGTGAAAATTTTTGGGAGGTTGTAGATAATTACATTCATCCTGTTGAAGATTTAAACGGTTTTTTTCGAAGAGGTGATGCCGATGGTTTCTCTAATTTAGATGAAAACCCTGAAGATGTTAACTTTGATACTCTCAGAGTTTATCCCTTAATAAATGATGAGAACAATATTTTATTATATAATAATGAACAATTATTAAGAGATAACCTAATATATAATCCTGTTTCTGAGCATTGGCAAAACATAATTACTCATGTAGGGAATTTATTAAGAGAACACTCAATACAAAGCAAAAATAAAACCGTCATGAGCGATGATGAAGTAGTTGGTCTATTTATCGGATTAGTGTACATAAAAAAATATGTTAATTCATCTCAAAAATTTACGGATATACTCGGCAGGCAAATCACAATTGAACAATGGACAAACAATATTTTTTTCAGAGTAATGGAAACAATTTATAACGGAGGAACATGGCATATGCATAATCCTGTTACCGGTGAAAGAATCAGGCCGGGAGATACAAAAGTAAATTCACTTGCGTATTCACTTATTGCCTTTAAATACTTCGGTTATTTTTTCCCGACTGATTATCCTGCATTATTCCAAGGACATTTGGGAGTGTCTTATGAATGGGGATGGAGAATGGCTAAATATTCAGGTTCTTATAATAATACTTTATTTTTATCTTCCTTGGCAGATTATGTTAATCCGGATTTCAGTAATAATCATTTTGGTTTTTTTCAATATCTTTATCAAACAGCATCTGATTATTTTCAGATATCGGCATACGAGAATCTCCCATTGCTGTATGCAACAATGAATAATATTTCCGTAAAAAACAAATGGGATGATAATTTATTTGATGAAAATTATCCCTTTACTGTTAATGATTATAAATCTGACATAGAAAATGTTTTAAATGCAGCTCCGGATTGCGGACCTTATAAAGATTGCCCAGATAATATTCCGAATGATTATTGGTTTGATGATCGTTTTTGGCCAAGCAGTTCGAAGTTTATAAAAATTGACAGAGAAGCAGCATTATCAGACGGAAAAGATGAAAACGGAAATTTAAAATGTTGGGATAATGGTTACCGTAATGGTCTAGATTATATGTTACTTCATAATTTATATTGGTTACAATTTAAAACTTCTGTTAATGAAAATGTCATCGTTGAACAAGATTTTCCGTTTGATTCAGTTTGGCTTGAAATTATACCACCTTGGGAAGGGGGAGGATATATTCGCCATATAAGAACAATTGGCAATCACACTTATCCGAAAACAATATATAGTAAAAATCATATTTCTGCAGATAATACCATATATTCAGATGGTGATGTTACATATAAAGCAGGAGAATCAATCACATTAAATACAGGTTTTTGTGTAAAATCAGGTGCTGCTTTTGAAGCAATAATCAATCCTTACTTAGCTCAACCAGACTATAAATACCATTATTTTAAACCGGAATGTTATTTTTGGAATTATTTTTCAAAAAATAATGAATATTCATATACTCCTAATACTATAAACTATTATAAAGAAGAAAATGACAGTACCTATCAACAAAGCAATAAAGATATATTAACCGCCATACACATTTATCCTAATCCGTTTAATGATTTTGTTAGTATAAATTCATCAACTGATTACGACATTTATTTGCAAATTGAAAATTTATTAGGGAAAACGGTTTTTAAATCATCTCTAAAAGCTCATAATCATATAGACTTATCCTTTCTTTCTAAAGGTATATATATCTTTAAAATAACTGAAAAAAACAACGAAATCACTAAAAAAATCATAAAACAATGAAAATAAATAAACTTTTTAAAATTTTAATCATGTTTATGCTGATAATTTTCATATATTCATGTAAAAGAAATAAAATAAATATGGATATATTAAAATTGCACACATGGCGATTAAACGATATTGTATTATTAGATAGGGAAACAGATGAAGAATACAATATATCTTATGATTATCTTTATGAAAAATGTGATACAATTTTACTCCAATTTACAAATGAAAATTTATTTTTACAATATAGCTTATGTACTTCGCCCGATACATTTATCTATTCTTATGATAAAAATAAAAATTTGATAAATATTACTTATGAAGACGGAAAAGAATATCTTTTATACAGAATGGATGAATTGTCCGATACTCAATTAAAATTGGTGTTCATGGGTTATAATAAGAATAATGAACTTATTGAATCAGGCATGGCATGGTATTTTAAACCATATTAATATAAAATAAATATTCTCCGTCAAACACCGATTTAATTTGGGGAAGATACAAATATCGGCAAAATGCAAATCCGAGGATTTTACATTTTTCTACATGGGACGAAACCAAAGGGAAAAGAGAAATTTTTACATTAAGAAATAACGGAAATATGCAAGTAGGAGGGACAGTTCAATGCACCGAAGTTATAATTGAAACCGACGAATGGAAAGATATTGTTTTTAATAAAGATTACAAATTAAGAAGCATTGAAGAAACCGAACAATATATAT
>CAZCPV010000206.1:0-5396 GCA_964500765.1 uncultured Draconibacterium sp. | reverse complement strand
CTGAAAAGTATATATGTCGATTTCTCGGTTTAAAGTTCCATGCTTTTCCTTTATCAAAATAGGGTTTGCAAAATTTGTAAAATTCTTTTTTTGTCCATCGTTCGCCGGCATCTGTCCCGAGATAAACGGCATCGCGGGCAAATAAATCAAAATAGTTTTCTAAATCAGCATTTGCTGCGGCTTTATGCCAATTATCAAGGAGTTGATTTATTTTTTGTTCCGTTTTGTTTTTATCAGATACAGCAATATTTGCGGTATTACATGCAAAAACAAAAAATATTACCGTAAAAATCAGATTTTTCATCTATGTTTTGTCGTTATTATCGGATAAGGGTATAGTAAAATAAAAGGTGGCTCCTTTATTTATTTCCGATTCAATCCAAATTTTTCCGCCTAACAATTCGACTATATTTTTACTTATTGACAATCCGAGACCGGCACCGCGATAAAGTTTTTCGTTATCTTCTTCGAGTTTAATAAATCTGCTGAAAATATTTTCTTGTTGTTCTTTTGTAATTCCTTTTCCGGTATCTGCAACGGAAAAAACGGCTTCATTTTCGGTTTGATTGACTTTTATCTCTATTTTGCCTTTCTCGGTAAATTTAAAGGCATTATCCGTTAAATTAATTAATACTTGTTTAAGTCTTAATTTATCGGTATGTAAGATTAAATTTTCGGAATTTTTATGTATGTTAAGTTTTACTTTGTTGTTCGATTTTATTTTTTCATTGTAGAGAATCGTAAGGTCTTCAAAAATTTCATTAACGGAAAATTTTGTTTTGCTTATTTTTAATTGCCCTGCTTCAATTTTGGAAATATCAATTATATCGTTGATAAGTTGTAAAAGCGTATTACTGCTTTTGATTATGTAGGATAATAATTCTCTTCTTTTTTCTTTATTGAAATCATTTTTATTTAGTAAATTAGAAAATCCTACAATGGCATTCATCGGAGTACGAATTTCGTGAGACATATTTGCCAGAAAAGCCGATTTTAACCGGTCGGATTCTTCGGCTTTTTCTTTTGCTTTTAGGAGGTCTGCCGTTCGTTCCTTTACGAGTAATTCGAGTTTGTTTCGATGTTTTTCAAGCTCATCGGCTTGTTTTTGTATTTGTTTATTTTTATTAACGACTTCTATGTTTTTATAAATCAGTTGCTTATTAATTTTTTGTTTTATTTTGATATTTTTAAAAAGTAATATTGACAATAATAAGATAATGAACAATATTATTCCCGCAACGATTAATAAATTTTGTTGTTTATCTATCTTACTTGCTTGTGTGTTTAATTCTTTTTCTTGATTGTCGATATTTTTTTGTTTCGTAATAATTTCTTTTGTTAAATTTTCCAGTATTTTTTTACTTTTTTCAACTTTACTGTTTTGTGATTTAATAATTTCTTCTTTTTCATTAATCTTTGTTTGTTTTTGCAGTAACTCCTTTGTTTTGTTTAACAGTAATATTTTCTGTTTATTGATATCTTCTTCGACTTTTGATAATTCTTCTTTTTGTTTATTGATTTTCTCATATTGAATAAGTATTTCTTTTTTCTGTTTTTCTAATTCCGTTAATTTTTGTTGAATTTCAATATTCAGTTCGTTAATAAGTTTTTTTTGCCTGTCCAGTTCTTTTTTTAAATTTTCGACTTTTTCTCGTTCTTCTTTTAATTTAATTTCTTGTTCTTTATATAATTCTTTAACATCTATTTCAGAACCGCCGAGAAGCAACAGTTCAGGTAATATTTTTAAGTTTTGATTGTATATTGCCTCTTTATTAATTTCAAAACCGATTGTTTTATCTTTGTTATGAATAAAATTTATCATTATCAGTTTTTGTTGTAAAGAGTTATCGGTTACCGACAATATATTTTTTCCTTTAATTCGATTTATAATCGATATTAACTCATAATTTCTTGATTTACTTACATATACAATTTGCGGTTTTAGTTTAAGAAGTTCTCTTACAGAGTTAATTTGTAAGATTTCAATCGGTTTTGTTTTTAAAGTTTGATTTTTTGCTAAATTTTCCAAATACGGCAAAATAATTCTGTCATTTCCGTAAACGGCAATTTTGAATTTTTTTAATTTGTTTTCGTTTTTCCATTCTATATTTAAGCCGAATTGGTATATAAATCCGGCTTTAACCTCTGCATCGGTATAAACTTGTGCATTTGATTTTATTCCGACAGATAAAAATAATAAAAGAAAAGAGAGATATATACGAAAAAATTTATTCAAAACAGCTAATTATTAAAAAAAAATATTACCTTACGACACTCAATAATGAAAATTTTGATGACAAAAAAATCATCCTTTGATATTTCGAAATTACACAAAATATTTTAAATAACCAATTTTTTACAAAAAGTTTTACGGTTATGAGAAGACATTATTTATTTATTTTATTTGTTTTCAGTTTCGGAAGTTTGTTTTCTCAAAGAGACAGCACAAAAAATGATATATTTTGTATGTCTCTTGAAGAATTATCGGAATTAAAAATTTCTTCCGTATCAAAAAATGCGGAAAATCTTTTTGAAACGCCTCAAACGGTAATTGTTATTACAAAAGAACAGATAAAACGCAGAGGATATACCGATTTGGAACAATTGTTTCATGATTTGCCCGGTTTTGATATTTCTCGCGGAAACGGAACACAATATTCCCAAATATACCAACGAGGTTACCGAACAAAAAATACGGAAAAAACATTGTTGATGATTGACGGAGTTGAAGAAAATGATTTGTGGAGTAACAGTGTTTGGCTTTCGAGACAATATCCGCTGAGCAATATCGAACGGGTTGAAATTATATACGGTCCCGCTACTGCTATGTACGGAGCAAATGCTTTTCTCGGCGTAATAAATATTGTTACCAAAACACCGAAACAAACTCTTTCAAAAAATAAAAAAATCGGTGTTAATTCACAAATCGGATACGGTTCTTATAACACGCAACTTGCCGATGTGAGTATGTTTATAAAATCTGAAAAATTTTCGTTAATACTGACAGGTAGAATCTTTAATTCGGATGAACAAGACTTATCAAATTATCCTGATTGGGATTATAATTTAAGTGCTTATGATTTAGATTATTACAAAAATAAATTAGCTACAGACAATGATACTGTTGCACAAACTGCCATGAATCTGGACAAAGCAGCTTATTATAATTCTTCCGTGCTGAACGGAATAAAACCGGAATACAGCAACCAAACAAAAGATTACTTGTTTTACGGTAAGTTGAAAATTGATAATTTTACCTTGGGTTTTCAAAACTTTAAGCGAGACGAAGGATACGGAGCATGGTACAGAGATGATTTTGAAGCAGGTCCGAAAAACGGTGCAAGTTGGGTTCCTGAAAATACGTTTTTTTATACAAAATATGAGAAAAAACTTTCCGATAAATTACGATTTACTAATTTTACTAATTTTAAAGTGCATCAACTTACCGGAGAATGTGAAGAACTCTACTACAAAGGATATTTTAATAAAGAATACAACATAAATGATATTGCCGATACAACAGGCGGGATTACGGTTTTATTGCCTGCCGATTCCGTACAAATTCCGGATTGGACAAGAACTTGGTGGCAAACTTATTCGCAACAATTAAGATCCGAAATAAGATTGGAATACAATCCCAATGAAAATTTTAATTTAGTATCCGGTATTGAGTTCAGAATCAACCATATACAAGGTAAATATTTGTACGGAAACAAAGCAAATCCGGAAGAAACAGCTTATTTGAGTAATGTTTTGGGCGGAAATCATTTTTCAGGCAGAGATATCGGATTTTTTATGCAAGCGGGCTATTCGCCGTTTAAAGATTTTAATTTTGTACTCGGCGGCAGACTCGATAATAATAAAATACGGTTAACCGGCGGTTACGGAACCGTTTTTAATCCGAAAGCAGCCGTTATTTATTCCCCTCGAAATTTTATTTTTAAAGCAATTTATTCCGAAGCATTTATGGATGCCGGTTATTGGACAAAATACAGCACGACACCGGGCAGATTGTTGAATAATCCGAACTTGAAACCCGAAAAGGTAAAAAACACGGAATTCAGTTTTGCCTGGAAAGCAAATGATTATTTTTTTACGGATTTAGTTGTCTATAATTCCTATTATTCGGGAGCTGTGGGAACGGTTGACATTACTTTTGTTAATGATGAAGGAAAAACGGTACAAACAACTCAACATCAAGCCATCGGTAATTTATTTATTCAAGGATTACAAAGTAATTTATATTTTAATTATTCAAATTTTTCCGCCTACTTGAATTATACTTTTACAAGACCCTACAAAGTAACAAATACCGAAAAAATACGTGTCGGAGATATTGCTGCACATCATTTAAATTTCGGTTTGAACGCAACTTTTTTTAATAAACTGAATTTGAATTTAAGAACAAATATTGTCGGCGAACGACCTACCGGTAAAGAAACAACGGTTGTAAACAATCCTTTAAATAAAATTGATGCCTATTTTTTATTAAACGGAACAATTTCGTACAAGATATACAAAGAAATTTCGGCACAATTTATTGCCGATAATATTTTAGATAAAGAATATTTCGATCCCGGCGTAAGAAGTGCAAACGGTGTTTATTATGCCGCAAAAATGCCTCAAAACAGAAGGAATTTTATGCTGAAACTTAATATTGATTTTTAGTGTTATTGATGTAAAATCTTATTGCAGAATGAATAATACGTCCGATTATCCAAGAAATAAAAAATGCAAGCGTTATAAAGCCGGCAACAATTAAAAAATCATCATTAAATCGCCCGTTTTCTTTTACATAAATAAAAATAAGATTGGCGGCAAAAATAGGTATTGAAATAAAAAAACCGACTGCAAGGGCAAAATGTTTTTTTAACCAAAAAGCTGTCATTGCGGTTACCCAAAGGGGTAAAATTCCGAACCAAATATAAAACGGCGAATCGTCCCAATAATCTTCACCGGTTAAAAACCAAGCTGTTGCATGAATAATAATTATCCCGATTAAATTAACCAATAATGTTTTTCTGCCGAAATCTTTTGTATTAATCGATTTTTCAAATAATTTAAACGATTTGGGTTTATTTTCGATTATAAATTCCGTTCCGCAATACTTGCAGCTTGTTTCATAAACACTTATCGGGGCAGCACATTGCGGACATTTTAATTTTGTAATCGACTTAAACATAGCATTTTAATTTAATTATTATTTTTCCCTTCTCATTCATCATAAAACTGTTCTAAATACAATAACATAAAATTATGACGTTTTTCGGCAAGTTTTTTTCCGGTTTAGGTATTTATTTTATTTTTCAAAAGTAATAATTTTTCGTAAAAATGGTTAATTGTCGGAGCCGTACTGTTTTTATATTCTTCTTTGCTCATGTTTAAATTCGGTTTAA
>CAZCPV010000205.1:0-5416 GCA_964500765.1 uncultured Draconibacterium sp. | reverse complement strand
TGGTTATCAACAGTATCTTGTAATTTTATTTTACCGGATGCACAAAAACATTTTGCATTATAATTAAAACAATTTATGAATAAAGAATTTAATATAAAAAATTTCAAAAGCAGCGTAAAAATAAAGGTCAGATACGATGATTTGGATACTCTCGGACACGTAAATAATAAAACCTATCTGAGTTATCTCGAAGAAAGCAGAATAAATTATATTACGGATGTTTTCGGTTTTAAAATGAATTCTTTAAATTTTGATGTTGTAGTCGGAAGAATTGATATAAAATATTTTACTCCCGTTTTTTTAAACGATACTGTTTTTGTTTATACAAGAATTTCAAGACTCGGCGAAAAAAGTTACGATTTTGAATGTTTTATCGTTAAAAAAAAGGATGATACAATGCAAACAGCTGCATCTGCGATTGTAACAATGGTTTCCGTTGATACAAAAACCGGCAAAACGAAACCGAATGAGAAAAATATGATTGATGCAATTTTAAATTACGAACTGATAAAACCTGTTTTTGTGTCAAATATTAAATAAAAAGATGTTATATAAGATTTATTTTATTTTTTGTAATCACATTTCAATATCTATATTTGCACATATTTTAAGAAATTTTTAATTAACTAAATATCAGAAGGTTATGTTTATTTTAATGGTAGTTATTTTTATTGTGGGCTATACAATGATAGCATTGGAACATCCCATAAAAATTGATAAAGCAGCATCTGCACTATTGATGGGAACCGTACTTTGGGCTTTATATGCACTAAACGGACAAGATATTTTAAGCTTGGGATACAGCAGAGCTTGGCATCATTTCAGCGAATTAAATCCGAGTTTATCAAAAACAGCAGAAGGTGTCAGAGAATTTATAGTTCATCACGATGTAATGGAACATTTAGCCGACATTTCAACAATCCTGTTCTTTTTACTCGGAGCTATGACAATTGTAGAAATTGTTGACCAACACGAAGGATTTAAAATCATTACCGATAAAATCAAAACAACCAAGAAGTCAAAATTGTTGTGGGTATTAAGTATTCTTACATTTTTTATGTCGGCAGTTCTTGATAACCTGACAACTACAATCGTAATTATTGCATTATTACGAAAATTGGTAGATGACAAACAAACACGATGGTTTTTTGCGGCAATGGTTGTCGTTGCGGCAAATGCAGGCGGTGCTTTCTCGCCTATCGGTGATGTTACCACCATTATGCTCTGGATAGGCGGACAAGTTACAACAGCAAATATTATTATGAAACTTTTTGTGCCGAGCATGTTTACTATGATTATTCCGCTTATCGTATTAAGTTTTACCCTAAAAGGAAATGTTACCAGACCGCAGAAAGCCGCTGTAAGCGAACATGATGTAACAACTACTCCCACACAGCAAATTGTAATGTTGGTTATGGGTGTATCCGCTTTATTATTTGTTCCCGTTTTTAAAACGGTTACTCATCTTCCTCCTTATCTCGGAATGTTGTTCGGTTTAAGTATTATGTGGATAACAACCGAAATAATGCACAAAAAAACAAAATCAAAATATGAAGGAAACTTTAAATTATCCGTTAATTCTATTTTGACAAAAGTTGATGTTCCTACAATTTTCTTTTTTCTCGGAATTTTAACGGCAGTTGCCGCATTAGAATCCGCAGGGCATTTAGATTTACTTGCAACTTCTTTAAAAGATTGGGGACTGGGAGTTTATCCGGTAGCCATAATTATCGGATTACTTTCGTCAGTCGTTGATAATGTTCCGTTGGTTGCTGCTTCTATGGGTATGTATCCGATTGACCCGTTTCATGTTCAATTTATGCAGGACGGAATTTTCTGGGAATTAATTGCTTACACGGCAGGAACAGGCGGAAGTATTTTAATTATCGGCTCGGCTGCCGGTGTTGCCGCTATGGGAATGGAAAAAATTGATTTTATCTGGTATATGAAAAAGATTTCTTTACTTGCCTTGCTCGGATTTTTTGCCGGTGCCGGAACGTATTATGTACAAGAACAATTTATGCAGGAAAGTTTGGAGGCAAAAATAATATCCTTTGATAAAATTCCGAAAATTGCAAAAGACAAAGTAACGGCAGATTTTTCCGACTATACGGTAAAAGATGTCGAAAAATATATTGAAGGCAAAAAAAATGTTATAGGTTATGTGGTGGAAGCCGATAAAGACGGTAAAAGTTTCGATATCCGATTTAAAAAAGACGGAACATTTATTGAAGTTGTTGACGATGTAGAATCACCGCACGAGCTAAAATAATTTTAAATTTATTGATTCATAAAGCGAGTGTTACTTTTTAATACTCGCTTTTTTATTTTTAATATTATCTTTGCCGGCAGATAAAAAGACAATGATTTATACAAAAACAAGTGAAGAAATTGAGCTGATGCGCGAAAGTGCCTTATCGGTTTCAAGAACGTTGGCATTAATTGCCGAATATATAGGAGAAGGCGTTACAACCGGAAAATTGGACAAAATTGCAGAAGAATTTATACGTGATAACGGCGGAATACCGTCTTTTAAAAATTATCACGGTTTTCCGGCTACTTTGTGTATGTCGGTTAACGAACAAGTAGTACACGGAATCCCCGGAGATTATGTACTGAAAAACGGCGATGTTATTTCGGTTGATTGCGGTGTTTATAAAAACGGATTTCACGGCGACCATGCTTATTCATTTAAAATAGGCGAAGTAAAACCGGAAGTTTCAAAACTTTTAAAGATAACAAAAGAATCTTTATATAAAGGTATTGAAGCGGCAAAAATCGGAAATCGAATCGGAGATATCGGTTTTGCAGTTCAAAGCTATGTGCAAAAAGAAGGTTATACGGTTGTACGAGAACTGACCGGACACGGCTTGGGCAAAGAATTACATGAAGAACCTTCGGTTCCCAATTACGGAAAAAGAGGCAGAGGAGCAAAAATTATCGAAGGAATGGTATTGGCAATAGAACCGATGATTAACCTCGGGAAAAAATCCGTTCGCCAATTATCCGACGGCTGGACAATCGTAACCGCCGACGGTATGCCTTCGGCACATTTTGAACACGATATTGCTGTTATTAACGGTAAACCGGAAATACTTTCAAGCTTTGATTTGTTGGAAACTGTTTTAATGAAAAGAGGAATGGAAATAAGCTAAAAAAAAGACACAGTTAAAAAAACCGTGTCTGAATTTCTTATTTATAAAAAATAAGATTATTAACTGTGTATTATGAGATTCACAATTTTATTCTTTTTCGTCTTTGGAAGTTAAAAGAATGAATTTCTCCAATAATTCATCAACGATAACTTCAGTTTCGTTCGTCTGATTATTTTTTACTTGTTCGTTCATAGCTTTTAGTTTTAAAATATTTTTTTAGGTCTCTTTCTATTCTGATATACGCAAATTATTGAAAAAGGTTTCATATTTCGTAATATTTTTTTATTTTTTTAAAAAGAAATTTCAATAAGTCAAAATTTACCGTAATTTTGTATTAAAATAGTTACAATTATGACAAAATTAAAAGAAGGTGATAAAGCACCGGGAATTGAAGAAATAATCGACTTAAAAAAATTAAAAGGGAAAAAATTGATTCTATATTTTTACCCGAAAGACAATACCCCCGGATGCACCAACGAAGCATTAAATTTAAAAGAACATTACGATAATTTGAAAAAAGACGGATTTGAAGTTATCGGAGTAAGCCCCGATTCGGAAGAAAGACATAAAAAATTTATTGAAAAATATGATTTGCCTTTTCAACTAATTCCGGATACCGAAAAAAAAATATTAAACGATTTCGGCGTTTGGGGTGAGAAAAAAAATTACGGAAGAACATACATGGGTGTACATCGAACAACATTTATTATTGACGAAAACGGGATAATATTGAAAATCTTTCCGAAAGTAAAAACAAAAGAACATTACGAACAAATTATGAAAGCATTGGCTGAATAAAAAAAATATTATGGCAAAGAAAGAACAAGATACAAAAAATGCAAAATTACAAGCATTACAATCAACACTGAATAAAATAGATAAGGAATACGGCAAAGGAACAATAATGACACTCAACTCAAATGCAATCATTGATGTTCCGGCTATCTCTACAGGTTCAATCGGCTTGGATTATGCACTCGGAATAGGCGGTGTGCCGCGCGGAAGAGTTATAGAAGTGTACGGTCCGGAATCGTCGGGAAAAACAACACTCGCACTTCATATTATTGCCGAAGCACAAAAACAAGACGGAATAGCCGCTTTTATTGATGCCGAACATGCTTTTGACAGCTTTTATGCCAAAAATCTCGGTATCGATATTGATAATTTACTGATTTCTCAGCCCGATAACGGCGAACAGGCATTGGAAATAACCGACCACCTTATTCGCTCGGGTGCCGTTGACATTGTGGTGGTCGATTCGGTTGCCGCACTTACACCGAGAGCCGAAATTGAAGGCGATATGGGCGATTCCAGAATGGGTTTGCAAGCCCGACTGATGTCCCAAGCACTCAGAAAATTAACTTCCAATATCGGGAAAACAAATACCTGCGTTATTTTTATCAACCAATTACGCGAAAAAATCGGTGTAATGTTCGGTAATCCGGAAACAACAACCGGAGGAAATGCTCTTAAATTTTATGCCTCCGTAAGGTTAGACGTAAGAAGAATCGGACAAATAAAAGATGACTCCGATGTAAAAGGGAATAAAACCAGAGTAAAAGTCGTAAAAAATAAAGTAGCACCGCCTTTTAAAAAAGCCGAATTCGATATTATGTACGGTGAAGGAATTTCAAAAATTGGAGAAATTGTTGATTTGGGAACAGAATATGATATTATTCAAAAAAGCGGCTCGTGGTACAGCTACGGAGATACCAAATTAGGACAAGGAAGAGAAGCCGTTAAAAAACTGTTAAAAGATAATGTTGAATTGGCTGACGAATTGGAAGCAAAAATAAGAGAACGATTAAAAAACGGTGCTCCCGAAGAAAAATAAAATTCGACAAAACAAAAATTTCAGAAAATACAAAAATCAGTTCATTTTATCGGGCTGATTTTTGTATTTCAATAAACCGGTTATTGAGTAAAACAGAAATTAGACAGTAAGAAAATACAAATTTCCTAATCAAAAACGAAATATAAAAAAAAGACTTCCGGAAAAGAAGTCTTTTAAAGTGGTACCACCTGGAATTGAACCAGGGACACACGGATTTTCAGTCCGTTGCTCTACCAACTGAGCTATGGTACCTTTACATTTTTGCGGTTGCAAATTTAGATATTATTTTTAAAATGCAAAATAATTTAATGTAAATATTTGAATTAATGACTATTTTTCTGATAACATTTTCAGAATCTGTTTTTACGGAAATAAAATAAACAAGAAAATTTAACGGACTGTTGTTTATTAGTTTGTTTTTAATTAG
>CAZCPV010000204.1:0-5433 GCA_964500765.1 uncultured Draconibacterium sp. | reverse complement strand
GAAAAGTAACCGGCAGAAATTCACCTTGTCCTTGCGGAAGCGGTAAGAAATTTAAGCATTGCTGCGGGAAAAATATGTAATACCAAACCGCTGTATGATTTTGGATTTATCTTTTATTTTTCTTTTAATGCCTTTTGTTCTTTTGCAGATTTATTAACAAATAATTGAAAATTCTCAGCACCTTCCGAAGTCGATTCAAAAATTGTATCTGTCAGTATTTTATTTTTTCTTACTTTAATAACTCTCGGGCTGTTCAATATTTCATAATTTGTGTACGAACCGAATTTATACAATGTATCAATAAAAATATTCCGATTTATATAATTTGTTAATTTATGCTGTTTTAACAGTTTATCTACATAGTTCTTATCAGTAGATATTAAGAATAAAAACGTATTATTTTTAATGAAAAAGAATTCATTTAATTCATAATATTTTAAAAGACCATCTATACTGCTTTCGCAAGATCCGTCAATCCACGAAAAAATCGCTGTATAATTTTTTTCTTTTATTTTACCGAAAGTTTCTACATAGTTCGTCAGAGGTTTATTTACGGTTTTTCTATTATACATTAATTTTATTTGCTTTATAATTTCCTTATTTGTTCCGTCTTTATAATTGTTATTATAATCAGCCGACATAGAATGTTTAGGTAATAATCCTTCAGCAATAAATTTAAAAGAAGTATCTGCAACAATCTCAGAAAACTTCATTTTTCCGTATCCTGCCGGTAAAACAATACTTCTTGTATATCTATTATTTTTTTTATCATATTTTATCAAGAAATATTCAGGATAAGGCATTTGAAAATCTAATCCTTTCGGAAAATTTTTTTCTGAACTAAACGAATATACGGTATCGAAAACCGTAGATTTTATTTGCACTTTTTTTATTTCACCGGTTTCTGTATTGTATTTTAAAATTGTGGGTGTATATTTAAAAGCATATAATATATCGCCGTCATGTGCCAATAAAGAAAAAATACGTTTGTCATGCGGCGGAAAAAGATGTTTTCCGTCATAAATAATATCGGGATATTCAATTTTTATCGGATAATATTTATTTTCTTTCATGTTAATATAGCCGGTAAACGGTATTCCCTCATAAGCAGGATCACCGACACATCCTTTCCTTTCAAAATTTAGAAATATTTTTCCGTCTTTATAAATTAATTGTTCATATAAATTAGGCGTTAAATAAACTGCATTGTCATTATTATACATTTCCGGATTTTCGGAACAAAACGTACCGGAATTTTTTAAAGAATATATTTGTTTTATTTTTCCTTTATCATTTATTAACATTATAGAACTGTCGAAACTGTCGTAATAATTCCGGTCGTATTGTAAAATAATCGAATCGTTATTTATATAATGAAAATTAAAAAGCATTCTCGATATTTTCGGCAAAGAGATTTGTTTTATAATATCGTTGTCGGAATTAATAAAATCTAATGTATTAAAATTTGCGGAATAATAAATATTTACTTCGGAAGAATCAAAAATTGAAGGAATGAATTTTCTGTATTTTTTCTCTTTGTAGTTTTTTGCCTGCTTTTCCGAAACAGTATGTTTTAAAAAAACAGGTATTTTAATTTGTTTGTTTTCTTTGCTGAATTTAAAATACATATTTTGTTGATTATTTTTATTTAAAACATTACAAGAAAAAATAAAAATAACAAAAATAAAACCTAAAAATAATATTTTTTTTATCATAATTATAAGTTAAAAACAAAATTTATTTGTACACTTTAAATTTACATATATACATAAATAATAGTTTGATGTATTTTTAGTAAGTATTTAGTAATGATAACTTTGTCAAAGTTTTGTGAATAACCGGCATATCAAAATTTCACAGACTCCAACTTTGACAAAGTTTAACGAAATGAGTTCATTTTAAGTAAATGAACTCTGTTAAATTTAGTTTAATAAACAAGGAAAAAGTGAGTATAGCCCCAACAACCGCCTCCGTATCCCTCACACACATACTCTTCACCTATAATATCTCCGTTAACATCAGTCCATACATAGTGTGTAACAGAAGCTCTGTGAGGTAAAATGCCTTTAAAATCACTTTGTTTCGGTTCTTTGTCAACGACAACAAACTGCTTTTCCTCTCCTTTACCGTTGCTGTATTTATAAAGAATTCCGGTTAAATACGTTTCCGGTATTGCATAATTTTCAGTAACGGACAAGATTTTACCCGATTCTTTTAATTGTTTAAGCATTTCTTCTTTTGTTACGTTTTGTTGCACAATAATATTTCCGCCGTTGTTATCAAGGTTTTCAGGATAACTGCTTTCGCTTCCGGTTAAGCCGAGTTGATTTTTAGTACAACCTGTAATTCCGATTGCGGCAAAGATAAATAATGCCGACATAATCTTAAAAGATAATTTAATTTTTTTCATTTTAATTAATTTTTTAGTGAATAATTATTTAAACACTGCAAATCTGAAAAAAAAAAAAAACGATTACACAAAATTTAATTTTATGTTATACAACATGATAAGGCGGGAAAACTTTTCGTTTTAAAAAAAAAAACAAAAGTAACCGGCAGAAATTCATCCTGCCCCTGCGGGAGCGGTAAGAAATTTAAGCATTGTTGCGATAAACTTAATCATTTTTATTTTTTTTATAATATCCTTTTATATATTTATATTTTAAGAGAAAATCAAATAAATCAGTTTGTAATTTTCTGATTTTTCTTGCATTATAAATTTTATTATGTGTAACTTTATTATTTTCAAAAAGTATTAACTGTGGGTTAAATTCTTTATTAACAGGGTGGTAATCAAAATAGTTTTTTGAACTGTCAATAAATACGGTTGTCGGTTTATTATTCAAATTATATTTTTCTAAACGTTCTTTTGTTAAATCGTCATTATAAGTAGATATAACCATATAAACAGGTATTTCCGAAATCTTTTTTAAATTATTTGAAAAAAAATGCAATGTTTCTTCTACACATCCGGGGCAACTGAAATCAATAGGAATAATAACAACGGCATAATTTTTTTCTTTTGTTTGTATAATTTTATTTACATAATCCTTTATATCATATATTTTTTTATTTATGTCTTTTTGTTCTGAATATACTTTTTGTGTTAAGCCGGGTTTTTCATCAACAGTAAATAAAGAAAAATAAATGCTGTCAGTATAATTCTTGCTTTTCTCAAAATTATAAAATAATAAGGTGTCTTTTGATATTGCCGTTATAAACCCGCAATCTTTCGGTGTAATTCCTTCTGCCGTTACATTAAATAAACTGTCGGCAAATATTAAAGAGGATAAACCTTTTTTAAGAGGAAATCCAAAATTTCTGATATAACGATTGTTTTTTTTATCATAAAATATATGATAATATGAATATCTTTGAATTTTATTAGATGTACCAGGTTTGTTTTTTGAAGCATAAATTGAATCTTTAAAAACAGATTTAAAACCGTTTATTTTAACTAAACTGTCAGTAAGAAAATTATATTTATAAACTAATGGCGTATATTCAAAAGATACTAATATTTCTTTATTGTTTTGTAATGAAATTATATGAATCATATCATATCCTGAAGGGTAATACGTACTGTCTGTTAAATAAGGATATTTAATTTTATTTAATCCTATGAATTTATTTTTTTGTAAATCAACATAACCGACAAACGGTAATTCAACTTTAAGAAAATCCTTACCTCCTAAACAATAAGGACAACCGGTGGTGCTTCTCGAAAAGGTTAAAAATAGTTTGTTTTTTTCATAAACCAAAGGATGTGCAAAATCAGTATTCAAAAACAGCAAAGAATCATCTTTTTCATTATGTATTATTGGCTTATCAGAAAAAAAATCAGCAATTTGTTTATCAAGGTCAGGTAAATTTTCAGAGTTTCTGACATGTGCATCTCTGTAATTATAGTATTTTAAAATTTTGCCGGTTTCATTCATTAATACCAACGTACTGTCACAATTACCGCCTTTTCTGTGAGAGGGACTGAACAAGTAAAACAAAGAGTCTTTATTCAGTCGAAAAAAACTGCTGTTTTTTTTGAGTTTTTTTTCTTTTACAGTTTTTCCTTCAATATCAATAAATACTAACTTTTCTTCTTGCGATGAGTTAAAGATTACATTTAATTTATTATTTTCGTAAAAAGTTTGTACGTAAAAAAAGTAATTTTTTTTGCCTTTATAATTTACGCCAAAATCTTTAATATGCTTAAAATTAATTAATTTTCTGTCTTTTACGAAAACATTCGGCTCAATTTTGCAAACTGTACATTCTTTTTTATTCTTGTAACTGTTGCAACTTGCAAATAATAATATAAAACTTGAAAAAAATATTATTCTTTTTATCATTTCTGATTAAAATTAAATGTGTTTTTATTGATTTTGATGAAAATAATTACTGCAAATATAAAAAAATTTTATTTATGAGTTCAGTATAAAAAGACCCTTTGGGTTTAAGTTTGCAAAAATCTGAAATTTTAAATGTTTTATATTAAGTTTATTATCGCAAACTCGCAAGGTCTGTAAACTCAATATTTACCTTTTTATACTGCATTCATTTATTAATACGAAAGTCATCGTACCATTGTTGAAATCAGAAAAAACAAAATTAAAGTTGTTCTTTTTTTATTAATGCACTGATACGATGACCTTCAAACTTACAGTAAATGAAATTAGTTAAAACGCTATAAGATTTTCACCGAAAAGCGTAATATTCATACAGTCATATGGGTTTGCGTCACATGTTATTGCAGTAACATTACCACCTAAAGTATGAACATTTAATGTTCCGATACTTTTAATTTCAATCCACCATCCGTAAACCAAACTGTCAACCGGTTTTCCGTCTTCTTTAATGATAATATCTTGATATAAATTTGTGTTGTTTTCATCTTGATAATACCTGTATAAAGTCCAATTTAAACTGTCAAGTATATCATTGTTGCTTTTATCCGCCGATTTTATTTTCTCAAAATTATCACTTCTTGTTAATTGTTTTAAGTATTCAAGTTTTGATAATTCTTTATCCGGTTTTAATTCTTTTTTTTCGCAACTTTGCAGTACAATAAATATCCCGACCAATAGAAATAATAATAATTTAATTTTTTTCATTTTAATTAATTTTTTAGTGAATAATTATTTAAACACTGCAAATCTGGAAAAAAAACGATTATGCAAAATTTAATTTGCTGTTATACAACATAATAAGACAGTAGAAATAAATCGTTAAAAAAAAAACGAAAAGTAACCGGCAGAAATTCACCTTGTCCTTGCGGAAGCGGTAAGAAATTTAAGCATTGCTGCGGGAAAAATATGTAAAAAATATTAACTTTGTTGCAAAATTAAGGTGCCATGATACAATTTATTCTAAACAACAAACAAATAAAAACCGAAAAATCCGCAAGTTCAATTTTGTTGGATTTTATACGATACGACC
>CAZCPV010000203.1:0-5435 GCA_964500765.1 uncultured Draconibacterium sp. | reverse complement strand
GATTCGAACCGCCGACCGGCTGATTACAAATCAGCTGCTCTGGCCAACTGAGCTATATCGGCAAAACTCTTCTCTTATTAGAGATAAATTATTTCCTTATAGAACTATCCGACTTTGTAATTGCTCTCAAAAATCGGGTTGCAAATTTAAGGAATTTTATTTTATTAAACAAAATGTTTTTTGTTTTTTTTTAAGACCTTAATTTGCCTTTGTGTTTTTTTACCTGTTTTTCTAATGCATCTACCACAGAATCAACAGCTTCTTCAAATGAAACGGCTTCTTTTTCGGCAAATAAATCATTACCAGGAACCTCTAAAATAACTTTTGCTTCTTTATTATTCGTAAATTTTTTCTTTGATTTATTAAAATTCAGTATTACTTCTGAGCGAATTATACCGTCAAAATATTTATCGAGTTTATTTATTTTGGTTTTTACGAACTCTATTAATTTTGAATCCGGGTCAAAATTTGTTGTTTTAATATTTACATCCATAGTGTTTTATTTTTTTGCTCTGGGATGAGCTTGTTTATAAATCCGATTTAATTTTTCAAATGTATTGTGCGTATATATTTGTGTTGCCGATAAGTTTGCGTGTCCCAATAATTCTTTAACGGCATTAATATCGGCACCGTTATTTAATAAAGCGGTCGCATACGTGTGTCTCAGTGTGTGCGGACTTTTTTTCTTTTGTGTACTGATAAACGAAATATACTTATTTACAGTTCTGTAAACTAAATTAGGATAAATTTGTTTTCCGTTTTTTGTAATAAATAACCGGTCATTTTCAGCATTCACAGCATCTCTTACCAGAAAATATTTATTAAATAGTTCTGTCAGATTATCAGGAAACGGTATAATCCGTTGTTTATTTCTTTTTCCCGTAACTTTAATATTTTTTTTATCCGGATTAATGTCTTTTACTCTTAAATTTATCAATTCTGCTCTTCTCATTCCTGTTCCGTATAAAAGTTCTATCATAAAATGATCTCTTACACCTTCAAAATCTTCGGAAAAAACAGGACTGTCAAGCAGTAAGTTCATTTTTTCGTCGGAAACAAATTCCGGAAGTTTTTTATCCGTTTTCAGGCGGGTAATTTTTAATACCGGGTTGGAGTCAATTAAATTTTCTCTTAAAAGGAAATTATAGAATGATCTGAGTGTTGAAATTTTTCTATTTATTGTTTTTGCGGATAATTTTTGAGAAGATAAGAAAGCAATCCATTGTCTGATTATTTTATAATCGGAAATTATTTGATTTTCCGATTTTATAAAATTGTTAGCAATACAATAGGTGTAAAAACTGTTTAAATCGTTTGCATAAGAATTTACGGTATGAGAAGAGTACTTTTTTTGGTATTCGATATATTTTAAGAATCTCTTCTTATGCATTCATTAAACGTTTAAGAATGTAAAAAAACACATTTAAAAGAAGATTACTTTCCCGAAACACATATTTCGAGAAAGTAATTATAAGGTTTACTTATTCGTTTTCTTCTCTCTTCAATTGCTCAACATATTTTGCTTTAATCAATTGTTGTCGTTTAAACACAGACGGTTTTACAAATTGTTTGCGTTTTCTGACTTCTTTGATAATGCCTGTAGAGTCAGTTTTTCTTTTTAATCTTTTTAAAGCTCTTTCAATGCTTTCGCCTTCTTTAACGGGTATTTTAATCATAAAATTACTCCTTTTATAAATTGTAATTAAAAAATTTCGAACGGCAAAATTATTAATTCCTATAAAAATAAAAAATTTTTTTTAATAAAACAAATATTATTTAATAAATTTTTAATTTAAAACTTTTCTTGCAATCACTAATTTTTGGATTTCGGATGTCCCCTCTCCTATTTGCAACAGTCGTTGATCTCTGTAAAATCGTTCTATCGGATAATCTTTCATTAAACCGTATCCGCCGTGAATTTGAACGGCATCATCGGCAACTTCTTTGGCAATCTCAGAACAATATAATTTTGACATGGCAGCTTCTTTAGCAAAGGGTTTTCCGGCATCTTTAAGCCAACATGCTTTATACAAGAGTGTTCTTGCCAACTCTACTTTAGTAGCCATATCCGCCAATCGGAACGAAATTGCCTGAAATTTAGAAATCGGCTTTCCGAATTGTTTTCTTTCTTTTGAATATTGCACAGCCATTTCTAATGCTCCTTGTGCTAAGCCAAGCCCCATGGCAGCTATTGATAATCTGCCGTTATCTAATGTACTCAACATTATTTTTGAACCTTGTCCTTTTTTTCCGAGAATATTTTCTTCAGGGATTTCGCAATTGTCGAAATATAATTCTGCCGTATCGGAAGCACGCCACATCATTTTGCCATGCATGGGAATTTGCGTAAATCCCGGCGTTCCTTTCTCTACGATAATAGTTGTAAATTCCCTTAAATTACCTTCTTTTTTTGATACTGTTTGAACGGAAGCTCCTGCCGCCAATTCGGATGCTCCGTTTGTAATAAATATTTTGGAACCGTTAATAATCCATTTACCATCAACGAGTTTTGAAGTTGTTTTTGTACCTCTTGAATCCGATCCGGCATCGGGTTCGGTAAGCCCGAAAGCCCAAAGGTGTTCTCCGGTACACAATTTCGGCAAATATTTCATTTTTTGTTTTTCGGTTCCGTAATAATACAAAGGTCCGATACCGAGCGAATTATGTGCCGCCAAAGTTGCCGCCTGCGAGCTGTCAACCCGTGCAAGTTCTTCTACGGCAATGATGTATGAAAGCGTGTCAAGTCCTTGTCCGCCGAATTTCTCGGGCAAATACATTCCGAACAGACCGAGTTCGCCCATTTTTTTTGTAAGTTCAACGGAAAATTGTCCTTTTTCATCTAATTCTTGTGCCAGCGGTTTTACTTCTCTTTCGGCAAAGTCTCTGACGGTTTGTCGTATTAATTTTTGTTCTTCGGTAAAATTAAAATCCATTATTTAAAATTTTAATTTAAAAATGCAGCTAAGATATATGAATACACAAAAGTAAAGAATATTAAATGAAAAATAGTATTTATTTTACTTTTATATAAGGTGCTATTGTTTTGAAAATTTTATCGGATATATTATTTCGAATTTTTATATCCTCAATATTTTTGTATGCTCCGTTATTATTTCTGTATTCTATAATTTGTTTTGCAATTTCCCACGATATATACGGATGCCTGCCGAGTTCGGAAACTTCTGCAAAATTTACGTTTATTTTTTCCAATTTTGATTTATCGATAGTAATATCACCGGCTATTTTATCGTAATATTCTTTTTTTACCCCGTACACTTCAAGCAGTTGTTCTTTTTTGTAATACCCGCCCAATAAATTTCGATATTTTATGATACGTGTTGCATTGTATTGCCAGAATTTACCGTATTTCTTTAATTCATCGGCAGATAAATTATTTATATCTATTTTTTGATGTTTCTCCGGCACATTATTTTTAAGGGTATTTTCTTTTTCTTGAAAATTAATATACGGTTCTAATTCGGCATATTTTTTTTCATCTATTACATATAATTTTTTCAAATCTTCTTTTTTATAAAATTTTCCGCCGGCATTAATGTATTTTCGGATTGAAATAATTTGTTTTTCGGAAAAACCCAATCGCTGCCAGCCCGCATCGTCCAAAGTATTCGGGTCGAATAAGAAATAAGAAACATCGGGGTTTGTTTCGGATACGGAAAAATTTTCGGTCTTATCAATCTTTATTTTATTTTCTTTTTCCGGCAAGTCTATAAACGGTTTCAAATATTCAAATTGCTCACTTTTAATTGAATAAATTTTTGAAAAATCATTTTTACTGTCAAAATGTCCTCCGGAATTAAGGTATTTACGTATCATATTATATTGATATTCAGACAAACCCAATTGAAGAGCTTCCGCCAAAGAAATATTATTCGGATTAAATTTGAATAATTTAAATGAATCGGAGTTTAAGAGATTCTGATTTTGAGCAAATTTTGAAGTATCTGAGTTTATTTCGGTCAGAAGTTTTTCGTACTTCGAAAAATCATATTTCTTTTCCGTAAAGAAATAGGGAGAAAAAATATTAATTATTACGATAAACAAAAGGATTATCAGTAAAATTACAATTCCCTGACTTTCGCCTTTTGTAAATGTAAAGTATTCTTTTAATTGTTCTTTAACCCGCATTATTCATAAAATTTAACAATTGTATATGTAAAGTTCTTATTAACAGTAAAATATACAAAGGAGTAAATAGTTCAAATTAAAGTTATTATTTTTACACAACGTACATTTTTTCTTTTTCTGATACTTCATTGCAAACCTTTTGCAGTATTCATATACAGCTACAAGGTTTGTCGCCTCGTCTCAGAAAAAGAAAAAACGCATGAATAATACGGGTAAAGACACTTTCTCGTAATTTAGTTAATTAAAAATGCAAGATTCTGTTTACTTAAATCTTTTTATTACGCCTGTTTTTATATCACTGAAATATTGTTTCATATCTTGTTTCACTTCGGGTGCAAGAATCAACAAGCCCAAAATATTCGGAAACGCCATACTTAAAATCATAAAATCAGAGAAATCGACAACGGCACCGAGACTTGATGCAGAACCGACAACGACAAAAATCAGAAATATGATATAATAAACCAATGATACGAGGTATAAATTTTTAGCTACTTTTCGTTTTCCGAAATATCTTCCGAAAAGGTATTTAAATCCGTTCAGACCGTAATACGACCAAGAAATCTTGGTAGAAAAGGCAAATAGAATTACAGCTATTAACAAAATCCAAGAAAACCAAGGAAATACACTGTCAAATGCTTTTGAAGTAAGCTCTACACCTGCAAGATTTCCGGCAACATCAGGATTGTAAAATCCGGTAAAAATAATAACCAATGCCGTCATTGTACAAATTACAACCGTATCGATAAAGGGTTCTAAAAGTGCTACAAATCCCTCACTTACAGGACGGTCTGTTTTAACTGCAGAGTGAGCAATAGATGCCGAACCGACACCGGCTTCGTTAGAAAATGCAGCACGCTGAAACCCAACTATCAGCACGCCTACTATACCGCCTTTTACAGCTTCGGCAGAAAATGCACCTTTTATAATAAGTCCGAATGCTTCATGTGTATGCGAAATATTCATTCCTATAATTATCAGTGCAGCAAGCACATACAAGAATGCCATAAAAGGAACTATTTTTTCCGTAACGTTTGCAATACTTTTAATACCGCCGATTACGACAATTCCGACAAATATTGCCAACAATACGCCGAAATAGGCACCGTATCCCTCAATTCCGGGCAGATAAGGAGCAAATTTTCCGGCAAGTTGAGAAAATGCCTGATTTGCCTGAAACATATTTCCGCCTCCGAGCGAACCGCCGATTACTAAAATTGCAAAAATTACCGCCAAAAATTTTCCGAGACCGCCGAGATTTTTCTTTTTCAAACCTTTACTTAAATAAT
>CAZCPV010000202.1:0-5459 GCA_964500765.1 uncultured Draconibacterium sp. | reverse complement strand
ACCGAACAATTACAAAAAGAAGGTGCCGATATTCATTTTGAAGATAATATTGATTTAATTCCGCATAAAATAATTTCCTCAAACAAAGAGGACGTGCTTATTGTTTATACTCCGGCAATTCCCGAAAATCATTCGGAACTGTCTTATTTCAAAGCCGAAAATTATACCGTTTTAAAACGTGCAGAGCTTTTGGGAACGGTAAGCTCGCAATCGAAACTTATTGCCGTTGCCGGAACACACGGAAAAACTTCTGTTTCAACAATTATCGCTCATATTTTTAAAAATTCCGGAAAGAATATGAATGCCTTTCTCGGCGGAATATCGAAAAATTACGATTCAAACTTAATTTTTTCCGGAAATCCGAAAAATACGGAATTTTCAATTGCCGAAGCCGACGAATACGATCGTTCTTTCTTAAAATTATTCCCGCTCACAGCCGTAATTACGGCAATCGACGAAGACCATCTTGATATTTATAAAGATATCAACGACATAAAAAATACCTTTGAACAGTTTGTAAATCAGATTGATAAAAACGGGTATCTGATAGTAAAAAACACACTGCAATTAAATCAAAACGTTCTGCCGAAAAATGTTTTCAGCTATTCGCTTAATTCAAAAAGTGATTATTTTGCCGAAAATATTAAATCGGATACAACGCAAAGCCGGTTTGACATACATACGCCCGAAGGAATAATAAAAAATGTTATGCTTGCCGTTCCCGGAAATTTAAATATCGAAAATGCAATTGCCGCCGCTGCGGTTGCCGATATTCATAAAATTCCGCACACGGAAATAAAAAAAGCGTTGCACTCGTGGAGCGGGGTAAAAAGACGTTTCGATTATATAATTAACACACCGGATATTGTTTATATCGACGATTATGCACATCATCCGAAAGAACTGAAATCTTTTATTTCTTCCGTCCGGAAATTGTATCCGCAAAAAACCTTAATCGGCATTTTTCAACCGCATTTATACAGCAGAACACGCGATTTTGCCGATGGTTTTGCCCGTAGTTTGAGTTTATGCGACGAAATTATTTTAACGGATATTTATCCGGCACGGGAAAATCCGATTAAAGGCGTAAGTTCAAAATTAATTTTTGATAAGATAGATTGTAAAACCAAAATTTTAATAAAAAAAGAAGAGCTTTTAAAGCATATAGAAATAAAAAATAATACGGTTTATATGACTGTGGGAGCCGGAGATATCGACCGGTATGTTGAAAAAATAAAGAACAGATTAACGAAAAATGACTGAAAAACAGAAAATATATGCATTTGTGAGTATTGCTTTAATCGGGCTGACGGTTATTCTGTACGCTTTGTTTTCCGATGAGATATTATGTCGAAAAGTCGAAATTGAATTTGCGGATACCGGAACCCAAAATATAATCAGCAAAAAAGATATTGAACAAATTGTTTTTTCGGAATATAAAAACTTGTTAGGCAGTCCGATAGACAATGTTAATTTAGATATGCTCGAACGAAAAATCGAACAATTTCCGTCCGTAAAAAAAGCCGATGTTTTTAAGAAAATAAACGGTGTTTTAGGCATAAAAATCGAACAACGAAAGCCGATTTTAAGAGTCTTTTCCGATTCCGGAAACGGATTTTATATTGACGAAGAAGGCGAATTAATGCCTTTGTCGAAAAAAGGAACGGTTCGAATTTTAGCGGCAAACGGCAACATCAACTATAATTATAAAAACGGAATTGTTAAAGTAAAATCGGATACCGCAATCGGTGAAACATTGAAAGACTTGTACGCTTTGGCAAAATACATTAATGCGGATGATTTTTTAAATGCACAAATCGAACAAATTTATGTTACCGGAAAAAATGAATACGAGTTGATTCCCTTGGCGGGAAATCAAATAATTATGCTCGGAGATATGTTTAATTACGATAAAAAATTGAATCGACTGAAATATTTTTATTTGCATTACATCAGCCGACTTGCTTGGAAAAATTATAAATACATTAATTTAAAATATAAAGGTCAAATAGTTTGCACCGAAAGACAATAAAAATAATAACATTAAAATACTTGTATTATGAGAGAAATTATCACCGCCGTTGATATCGGAACAACAAAAATTGTAGCTCTTGCCGGAGAAAAAGACGAAAAAGGAAATATTCGAATTTTAACCAAAGGAACCGTGCCTACACCGCCGAAAGGTGTTAAGCAAGGAGTTGTTTTAAATATCGAAACCGTTTCAAATGCCATTCGACAAGCAATAAAACTCGCCGAAGAAAAATCGGAATTTGAATTTAAAGAAGTATTTATCGGTATTGCCGGGCAACATATTAAAAGCATTCAAAACAGTCACAGTATATACATCAACAACGAAGACCATCGAATTACCCAAGAGGATGTAGATAAACTGACTTCGGAAATTAAAAGCATCAGTTTGGAGCCGGGACAGGAAATAATTGACGTAATTCCGCAAAATTTTAAGGTGGATAACGAAAACGGTGTTTATCATCCGGTAGGATTCCACGGAAAAACATTAATCGGGAATTATCACATCATCATAGGCGAAAAAACTTCGGCAAAAAATATCAAACGCTGCTTGGAGTTAATTAATATAAAGCCCAAAACCCTTTATTTAGAGCCGATTGCCTCTTCCGAAGCCGTACTTACCGATGAGGAAAAAGAAGCCGGCGTGGCTTTAATCGACATCGGCGGCGGAACAACTGATATTGCGGTTTTCTACGACGGAATTTTAAGGCATACGGCGGTTATTCCTTTCGGGGGAAACGTTATTACCAAAGACATTAAAGAAGCATATAAAATTTTAAATAAACATGCCGAAAGTTTAAAAGTAGAATGCGGAACGGCATTAAGCGAATTTGCAAAAAAAGACAGCATAGCAGTTATTCCGGGTATCAACGGCAGGGAACAAAAAGAAATTGATTTGACCGAATTGTCGAAAGTTATTCAGGCACGCATGGAAGAAATTATTGAAATTATTAATTTTGAATTGTTGAATTCCGGATATCGAGATAAATTGGCAGCCGGTATTGCTTTAACCGGCGGCGGTGCACTTCTGGAAAACCTACCCCAACTTATGAAATACAAAACGGGATTGGACGTAAAAGTTTCGCGACCGCAAGAAAGCGTTTCTACCGGAGGTGCAAGAATGAACAGCCCCAAACTCTCAACGGCAGTCGGTCTGATTTTGCTCGGATTTCAAAATGCCGATACGTTTGATTTCTCTTCCGTCAGAAAAAAAGGGAAACCAAAAAAAGAGAAAAAATCAAAGGAAAAAAGAGAACCGTCTTCAAACGGAATAAAATCTTTGCTTAATAAGCTCTCGGATAATGCAAAACAAATAACATTCGATTTTTTTAACGAACAAGATGTTGAATTTGAAGAATAAAATTAATAATACGAATTTTTAAACCATATAAAAAACTTGACTATGGACGATTTATTAGAATTTAATTTACCCGTAAATTTTAAAACAATTATAAAAGTTATCGGTGTAGGCGGCGGCGGCAGCAATGCGGTTAATTATATGTATGAAAAAGGTATTGCCGGAGTCGATTTTATCGTTGCCAATACCGATGTGCAGGCATTGGCGAAAAGCCCCGTACGAAAAAAAGTACAGCTCGGAAAAACGCTGACCGAAGGTCTCGGTGCCGGAAATCAACCCGACAGAGGACGCGAAGCAGCCATTGAAAATATCGAAGATATTAAGGCAATTCTTTCCGAAGGAACAAAAATGGTTTTTATAACTGCCGGAATGGGCGGCGGTACCGGCACCGGTGCAGCACCCGTTATTGCCGAAGCTGCCAAAGAAATGGGCATTCTTACCGTAGGAATCGTAACCATCCCGTTTCGCTACGAAGGCAGAAAACGAATTAAAAGTGCAATTGAGGGCATTACTTTAATGGAAAAACAGGTTGATGCTTTACTGATTATCAACAACGAAAAAATTCGTGAAATTTACGGCGATTTAGCCGGATCCAAAGCATTGGGAAAAGCCGATGAGGTTTTAACCGTTGCGGCAAAAGGAATTGCCGAAATTATTACTGTCGAAGGTCATGTAAACGTCGATTTTGCCGATGTGGAAACCGTAATGAAAGGAAGCGGCGTAGCATTGATGGGAACAGGCGAGGGGACAGGCGAAAACAGAGCCGAAATTGCCGTTAAAGCCGCCTTAACATCTCCTTTACTCGATAATACCGACATTAAAGGGGCAAAAAACATTCTCTTAAATATTGTTTCGGGCGAACACGAAGCAACGATGGATGAAATAAGCTATATCAACGAATATGTACAAGGCGAAGCGGGAAATAATGCCGATTTAATTTGGGGAAATAATTTTAACGAAGCATTGGGCGATAAAATTGTGGTTACAATTATTGCAACCGGATTCGGCACCCGTGATATTCCGGAAATTTATACAAACAAAACGGAAGAGGAAGAAGATAAACCGAAAGAAAAGAACATAATTATTATCGGCGACAACAAACCGTCAAAACCGGCGTTTCCCGAAACAAATCAATACACACCCGAAATTCGGGTAAAGCCGGTATCCGAAAAAAAGGAACAGAGTTCTTCCGGAATTTTTATTCAAAACATTTCCGAAAAAAATCAAGAGGAAGAAAAAGCCGAAGTCCGGATACAAGATTCCGATTCCGGTGTTTCTTTTCAAAAACAAGAACTAACCGATTATTTATCTCGTGTTGATGAGTTGGAAGATATTCCGGCTTATAAGCGTAAGGGTTTACGGATTAAGAGAGAAAACAATACGGATGTTAAATTTTCCAAAGAAACCTTAAGCAGCAATAACGGAGAAATTACCATTAAGGAAAACAATTCATATTTGCATGATAAGGCAGATTAAACAGTTGATACCTGTTACAGTTCCGAACCCGGCAAAAATTGTCGGGTTTTTTACATCCGGTTTTGTTTCCATGCCGATTTTGCGGTCGAATGATTGTGTAATACCGATTTTTTGTTTTGCTTTTCCTCAAAAACTTTTGCGGCAATAATCGCGGCAATAATATTTTCATCTTCCGAAGTTTCTTTTTTTAAATATTCCGGTTTGAAAAAATTATTAACAAATCCGGTACAATATTCTCCCTTTCGGAATGCATCGTTTTGCATAACAAATTTTCCGAAAGGGAGTGTTGTTTGAATTCCCGTAACTTTGTAATCGTCAATGGCACGTATCATTCTTTCGGTTGCTTCTTTGCGGTCTTTTCCGTATGTAATTAATTTTGCAATCATCGGGTCGTAATAAATCGGAATATTCATACCTTCCTCAAAACCGTCATCAACGCGTACGCCGGGTCCTTCGGGTTTTTTGTATTCCTCGAGTTTACCTATATCCGGTAAAAAATTGTTTGCAGGATCTTCGGCATACACGCGAACTTCAACGGCATGGCCGTTTATTTTTAATTCATCTTGCGAAAAACTGAGTTTTTTACCTTCGGCAACAC
>CAZCPV010000201.1:0-5466 GCA_964500765.1 uncultured Draconibacterium sp. | reverse complement strand
ATTGTGTATACACGCTTTCCAGGCGTGCTCCTTAAGCCGCTCGGACACCTCTCCAGAGAAGTTAGCCGGAAACGGATTTTCAATTGACGAAATTAAATATTTTTTTCAAACCAAAAAAAATATTTTAGCTTGAGGGTTCTTTTATTCATATTTAATGTTGATATTGTTTGAAATAAAACGAAAATATTATTGTTTTATTTTGTCAGTTCCCCGGCAATTGATACTTGTAAATATTTTTTAATTTCTTTAGTACTCATTTTTAATCCTAAAAGGTACATTAATTTTGTAACAGCTGCTTCGGTTGTTATGTCATATCCGCTGATTACTCCTGCATCTATAAGTTGGCGACTGGTTTCGTATTTACCCATGGCTACGGTACCTCCCACACATTGAGAAATATTCATAATAATAACACCTTTATTATCAGCATCTTTTAATGTTTTAACAAACCAATCGTCGGTCGGAGCATTTCCGGAGCCGTAAGATTCTATAATAACGGCTTTTAAATTTTCGGTTGAGAAAATTTGTTTAATATATGATTCTGAAATGCCGGGAAAAAGTTTCAATAAAGCAATATTTGTATCAAGATTTGTGTGTATTGAAGGAACTTTGTTGTATTCCGGATACATTATATATTTTGTATCATAATTAATCTTAATTCCGGCTTCGGCAAGCGGAGGATAATTCGGAGAATCAAAGGCATCAAAGTATTCCGCATTTTTTTTTGTAGTTCGGTTGCCGCGGAAAAGTTTATTGTCAAAATAAATGCAAACCTCAGGAACAATCGGTATATTATTTTTTTGAGCAGCGGCAATTTCAACAGCTGTTATCAGATTTTCTTTCCCGTCGGTACGCAACATTTCTACGGGTAATTGCGAGCCGGTAAGAATAACAGGTTTATGAAAATCTTGCAGCATAAAACTGAGTGCCGATGCCGTATATGCCATTGTATCTGTTCCGTGTAAGATAACAAAACCGTCAAAATCGGAATGATTTTCTTTAAGGATTTCGGCTAATTTTACCCAGGTGTCGGGTTTTAAGGCGGCCGAATCAATCGGTTTTTCAAAAGAAATTGTTTCTAAACGGTACCCGAAACTTTGCAATGCCGGAACTTGTTTTGATATACTGTTGAAATCAAACGGCTTGAAGGCACCTGTTTCGGGATTTACAATCATCCCGATTGTGCCGCCGGTGTATATTATTAATACTGAAGGTTTGTTTTTCGCCATTTTAATAATGTATTTCAGAAATATTCATCAAAAGTAATATTTCTTTTTATTCTTAAGAAGAAATGTGAAATGAAAGATAATGATTTTGTTATGAAATAAAAAAAGGCAAGTCGTAAAATTACAATTTGCCTTTTCAGTGACCCCGGCGGGACTCGAACCCACAACCAGCAGAGCCGAAATCTGCCATTCTATCCAATTGAACTACGGGGCCGTTTGAGTATGCAAAATTAAAAAATAAATTAATTTCAATGCTTAATTTAAGATTTTTTTATTCTCATTTAATTTCCTCTTCCTTTTTTTACTATTTTTGCAAACTTTTAAAACAAAAAATCCAAATGGAATATAATTTCAAAGAAATCGAAAAAAAACATCAAGAAAATTGGGAAAAAAATACTGTTTATAAAGTTACGGAAGACAAAACAAAACACAAATTTTATGTGTTGGATATGTTTCCGTATCCTTCCGGTGCCGGATTGCACGTAGGACATCCTTTGGGCTATATTGCTTCCGATATATTCAGTCGTTATAAACGTTTAAAAGGGTACAATGTTTTGCATCCCATGGGGTTTGATGCTTTCGGCTTACCGGCGGAACAATATGCTGTTCAAACCGGGCAACATCCGGCGATTACAACCGAAATTAATATAAAAAAATACAAAGAACAGCTTTCAAAAATAGGATTTTCTTACGATTGGGGCCGTGAAGTGCGAACTGCAGACCCCGAATATTACAAATGGACGCAATGGGCATTTTTGAAAATGTTTCACCATTGGTTTAATAACAAAACCCAAAAAGCCGAGCCGATTGAAACTTTGATAAAAGAATTTGAATTGAACGGAAATACCCGAATTGATGCGGCATGCAGTAAAATTCCCGTTTTCGAAGCTGCTGTATGGAACGGTATGAACGAAGAAGAAAAAGAAGACGTTTTAATGAATTATCGCTTGGCATACAGGGCAAAAACAAAAGTAAACTGGTGCCCGGAACTCGGAACGGTTTTGGCAAACGATGAGGTTAAAGACGGGGTGTCGGAACGAGGCGGGTATCCGGTAGTTCAGAAAGATATGATGCAGTGGCAATTGCGAGTTACCGCTTATGCAAAACGACTTCTTGACGGGTTGGACACATTGGAATGGTCAGACTCTTTAAAAGAAATGCAGCGAAATTGGATAGGACGTTCCGAAGGTGCCGAAATTTATTTTGATATAAAAGATAAAGGTGAAAAAATATTGGTTTTTACAACCAGACCCGATACCATTTTCGGAGCAACATTTATGGTTCTGGCACCCGAAAGTGAGTTGGTCGATAAACTTACAACCGTAGAAAAATCGGAAGAAGTTGATAAATATGTTACTTATGCCAAAAACAGAACAGAAAGAGATCGGCAAAAAGATGCACAAAATATTACCGGAGTTTTTACGGGTTCTTATGCCGTAAATCCGTTTACCGGAAAGGATATTCCGATTTGGGTTGCAGACTATGTTCTCGGCGGTTACGGAACGGGGGCAATTATGGCTGTTCCGGCACACGACGGCAGAGATTATGCCTTTGCAAAACATTTCGGTATCGAAATTATTCCGGTTGTGGAAGGCGGAAACATCGAAAAAGAATCGTATGATGCCAAAACCGGAAAACTTATTAATTCCGATTTTTTAAACGGGCTTGAAGTTAAAGATGCCGTTAAGAGAATGATTCAAGAGGTTGAAAAAAGAAAACTCGGAAATCGCAAAATAAACTTTCGATTGCGTGATGCTGTTTTCAGCCGTCAAAGATATTGGGGAGAGCCGTTTCCGATATATTATAAAAACGGTATTGCAACTCCGTTGAAAGAAGAAGAATTGCCGCTTACACTGCCCGATATTGACGATTATAAACCGACCGAAACGGGTGAACCGCCTTTGGGCAGAGCAAAAGATTGGTTGTATGACGGAAAATATAAGTACGAATTAAGCACAATGCCCGGTTTTGCCGGCTCTTCGGCTTATTACCTGCGCTATATGGACCCGCAAAACGATAATGCCTTGGTTTCTCCGGAAGCTGATGAATATTGGCAAGATGTTGATTTATACATCGGCGGAACCGAGCATGCCGTAGGACACTTAATTTATTCTCGTTTTTGGAACAAATTTTTATACGATTTAGGGATTGTTGTTAAAGACGAGCCGTTCAAGAAACTTGTAAATCAGGGAATGATTCAAGGGCGTTCGAATTTTGTTTACAGAATTAAAAATACGAATAAGTTCGTTTCATATAATTTAAAAAATAATTATGAAGTTACCGAAATTCACGTTGACGTAAATATTGTTCATAATGATATTTTGGATATTGAAAAATTTAAAAAATGGCGACCCGAATTCGAAAATGCCGAATTTATTTCAGAAGAAGACGGAACATATCGATGCGGATATGCCGTTGAAAAAATGTCTAAATCAAAATATAATGTTGTAAATCCCGATGATATTATCGAAGAATACGGAGCCGATACTTTGCGGTTGTATGAAATGTTTCTCGGACCTTTGGAGCAGTCGAAACCGTGGGATACCAACGGAATAGAAGGCGTATTTCGATTTTTAAACAAATTTTGGCGTTTGTTTTTTGATAATGAAGGCAATATTAACCTTTCCGATGAAGAACCGACAAAAGAAGAGCAAAAAATCATTCATACTTTAATAAAAAAAGTGGGAGAGGATATAGAACGATTTTCATTTAATACAACGGTTGCCGCCTACATGGTTTGTGCCAACGATTTAACGAAATTAAAATGCAATAAAAAAATCGTTTTAGAAAATTTCTTGATTGTTCTTTCGCCTTTTGCTCCGCATATTGCAGAAGAATTATGGCAACTTACAGGACATGAAACATCCATTGTTGATGCCGAATTTCCGAAATATAATGCCGATTTTTTAACCGAAGACACCGTAAAATATCCGGTTGCCTTTAACGGAAAAACAAAATTTACCGTTGATATAGATGCGAATATGCAAAAATCTGATATAGAAAAGATTATATTGAATGATGACAGAACAAAACAACGAACGGAAGGTAAAACAATCAGAAAAATAATTGTTGTTCCGGGCAGAATGGTAAATATTGTTATTTAATTTCAAAAAGTTTGTTTGTAATAGAATAAAAAGAGTTAAATTTGCAGCCCTTTTTAAAACGGGCTAATTTTTGTAATAATAAAATATCTAAAAAAGATATATGAGACAGTTAAAAATTACCAAATCAATTACCAACCGTGAAAGTGCATCCCTTGATAAATATTTACAGGAAATCGGAAGATACGACTTGATAAGCGTAGAAGAAGAAGTTGAATTGGCACAACGAATTCGTAAAGGCGACCAATCGGCTATCGAAAAATTGACAAGAGCAAATTTGCGTTTTGTTGTTTCCGTGGCAAAACAATATCAAAATCAAGGATTAAGTTTGCCCGACCTTATTAACGAAGGCAATCTCGGTTTAATAAAGGCCGCCGAAAAATTTGACGAAACCAGGGGGTTTAAATTTATCTCGTATGCCGTATGGTGGATTCGCCAATCGATTATGCAGGCAATTAACGAACAATCACGAATTGTCCGTTTGCCTTTGAACCAAGTTAGCTCATTAAGTAAATACCGAAAAGCCGTTGCCGAATTTGAGCAAAAATTTCAACGAAAACCTTCGCCCGAAGAATTGGCTGAAATATTGGAAGTTCCGAAATCGAAAATTCTTTCCACCATGAAAGTTTCGGGGCGGCACGTATCGGTTGATGCTCCTTTTCAGGAAGGTGAAGATAATAATCTGTTAGATGTTTTGTCGGATGACGATTCGCCGGTTACCGATAATTCGTTGATTCACGAATCGTTGAGAAGAGAAATCGAACGTGTTTTTGCCACTTTGGACGAACGAGAAAGTAAAATTTTGCAACTTTCATACGGTATCGGTGTTGAAGAAATGTCTTTGGAAGAAATAGGACAACAATTCGGCTTAACGAGAGAACGTGTTCGACAAATAAGAGAAAAAGCAATTAAACGCTTACGAACAACATCAAGAAGTAATCCGTTAAAAAAATATCTCGGATAATCTTTTTTGAAAAATATAAAATAAAAAAAACCCGCACAGAATTATGCGGGTTTTTCTTGTTTCTCGCATTTTTTTTGGGGACATTCAGTAGGGACTTTCAGGAAATAGAAAGTTTTTAACTTGAGCAAGAATTTTGCAAACTGCTGAAGAGACCTACAAGAATTTTTGATAAATT
>CAZCPV010000200.1:0-5506 GCA_964500765.1 uncultured Draconibacterium sp. | reverse complement strand
AAGACGTAAGAAATATTGGTATTGCAGCACACATTGATGCTGGTAAAACAACAACAACTGAGAGAATTCTTTTCTATACAGGTGTTGAGCACAAAATTGGTGAAGTTCACGATGGTGCTGCTACAATGGATTGGATGGAGCAAGAACAAGAACGCGGTATAACAATCACATCGGCTGCAACAACAACTTATTGGAAAAAAAACGAAAAAGATTATAAAATTAATATAATTGATACTCCCGGGCACGTTGATTTTACGGTTGAAGTAGAACGTTCATTAAGAGTTCTTGACGGAGCTGTCGGTATTTTTTGTGCTGTCGGAGGTGTAGAACCCCAATCGGAAACCGTTTGGCGACAAGCCGATAAATATAATGTTCCCGTAATAGCATTTGTTAATAAAATGGATCGGCTCGGTGCCGATTTCTTCGGTGTCGTTGAACAAATAAAAGAAAAACTCGGTGCAAATGCAGTGCCTTTTCAAATTCCGATAGGTTCCGAAGAAACCTTTAAAGGTGTTATTGATTTAATTGAAAGAAAAGCATACGTTTGGGAAGATGAAGACGGTTACGGTGAAAAATATGAAGTTTCCGATATCAGTAAAGAATATTTTGAATCTGTCGAAGAATGGAGAGAACATTTAATTGAAAATGTTATCGAACACGATGATGAAATGATGGAGTTATTTTTTGATAACCGTGAAAAAATCAGTATCGAAGAATTTAAAAAAGTTGCCAGAAAAACAATTTTAGAAAGAAAAGTGATTCCGGTGTTTTGCGGTTCAGCTTTTAAAAATAAAGGCATCCAACAGTTATTGGATGCGGTTGCGGATTATCTGCCGAGTCCTCTGGATATTCCGCCTGTTAAAGGACTCAATCCTAAAAATAACGATGAAGTAGTACGAAACGCAGATAAAAATGAACCTTTATCTGCATTAGTTTTTAAAATAACAGCTGACAAGTTTGTCGGAAAATTAGCTTATATCAGAGTCTATTCCGGAACCTTAAAAGCCAAAAGTCAAGTATTTATTCCCAGAACAAAAAAACGTGAACGCTTAATGAATCTTTATCACATGCATGCTAACAAACAAATTGCTGTTGATGAAGTTACCGCAGGCGATATTTGTGCCGTAAGCGGATTTAAAGATATTAAAACCGGCGACACTTTAACTGTTGAAAATAAGCAGGTTATACTTGAAAATATTCATTTCCCCGACCCGGTAATCGGTGTTGTGATTGAACCTAAAGCACAAAAAGATATTGATAAATTAACCGAATCTTTGAAAGTACTTTCTGAAGAAGATCCGACTTTTAGAGTTAAAATTGACGAAAATACCGGGCAACGTATTATATCCGGTATGGGAGAACTTCATTTAGAAATAATTATCGACAGATTAGAAAGAGAATTTAATATAAAAGTTAATAAAGGTAAACCTCAAGTATCATATAAAGAAGCTTTAACGAAAACCGTTGAGATTCATGAGATTTTTGATAAAGATACGGCAGGTAAAGGTAAATTTGCCGAAATTAAAGTTAAAATAGGGCCTTTTGAAGAAAAAGATGCAGATAATAAATACCGATTTATTAATAAACTTGCTCACGGTGTATTACCGAGTAATTTTATTTCTGCAATTGAAAAAGCTTTTTCTCAAGCTATGAATAACGGACCTTTGGCAGGTTATCCTTTAGATAATTTAAAAGTGGAATTGATTGATGCTTCTTATAAACAAGATGAATCAGACGAAACAGCATTTGAAATTGCCGCAAGACAAGCATATCGAAAAGCAAGCGTTAAAGCTTCGCCGATTCTTCTCGAACCCTTTATGGATGTTGAAGTATTAACTCCGAGTGAATATCTCGGCGATATTGTTTCCGATTTAAATAAAAAACGAGCTAAAATCAGCGGAACATCCGAAAGAGCAAATATGCAAGTAATTGATGCTGTTGTTCCGTTATCAGAAATGTTCGGTTATGTTACAAAATTAAGAACTTTAAGTTCGGGAAGAGCTTCTTCAACTATGGAATTTTCGTATTACGGAAAAGTGGAGGATAAAATATCAAATGAAATAATTGCAAGATTAACAGGAAAAATTTTTGCTTAAATTATATATAAATGGCACAAAAAATCAGAATAAAATTAAAATCTTACGATCACAATTTGGTTGACAATTCAGCCGAAAAGATTGTAAAAACAGTTAAAACAACGGGTGCAGTAGTCAGCGGACCTATTCCTTTGCCTACTAAAAAAAGAATTTTTACCGTATTACGTTCAACTTTCGTGAATAAAAAATCCAGAGAACAATTTCAACTCTCTTCTTTTAAACGATTGATTGACATTTACAGTTCAACTCCGAAAACCGTTGATGCTTTAATGAAATTGGAACTTCCGAGCGGAGTTGATGTTGAAATTAAAGTGTGATAATTATTAACTTATAAAATAAGAAGAAATGGCCGGATTAATCGGAAAAAAAATCGGAATGACATCCGTTTTCAGTGCCGAGGGAAAAAATATTCCATGCACTGTTTTAGAAGCCGGACCTTGTGTTGTTACTCAAATCAAAACGATTGACAACGACGGGTATGAAGCTGTACAATTAGCGTACGACGATAAGAAGGAAAAAAGAACAACAAAAGCAGAGATGGGGCACTTTAAAAATGCCAAAACAGCTCCTAAAAGAAAACTTGTTGAATTTTCTCCGGAAAACGGTGTTGAATACAAAATAGGAGACGTTATAAATGTCGAAACATTTAATAACGACACTTGGGTTGATGTAACAGGTTATTCAAAAGGAAAAGGTTTTCAGGGAGTTGTAAAAAGATACAACTTTCGCGGTGTAAACGACGCAACACATGGACAACACAACCGGCTCAGAGCTCCCGGTTCACTCGGTGCCTCTTCATACCCTTCAAGAGTTTTTAAAGGTATGAGAATGGCGGGAAGAACAGGTAACGACCGTGTAAAAGTTCTGAATTTACGTATTTTAAAAATTATTCCCGAGAATAATATTATTATAGTTAAGGGATCCGTTCCGGGTTCTAAAGGTTCATACATCTTAATTGAAAAATAATGGAATTGAATGTATTAAATAAAACCGGAAAAGAAACCGGTAAAAAAGTAACATTGGCAGAAGATATTTTCGGTATTGAACCTAATGATCATGTTATATATCTTGATGTAAAACAATTTCTTGCCAATAAAAGACAAGGTACTCATAAAGCAAAAGAAAGAGGTGAAGTTGCAGGAAGTACTAGAAAAATTAAAAGACAAAAAGGAACCGGTACAGCAAGAGCAGGCAGTATTAAAAGTCCAGTATTAAGAGGCGGCGGAAGAATATTCGGCCCGCGTCCGAGAGATTACAGTTTTAAACTTAATAAAAAGGTTAAACAATTGGCTCGTAAATCCGCCCTTTCATACAAAGCTTCGGCTGATAATATTTTAGTAGTGGAAGACTTTGATTTACAGGTACCTAAAACAAAAGAAATCGTTGATTTTAAAAATAATTTAAAAATTAATGATAAAAAGTTGCTTTTAGTTTTATCAAATGAAAATAAAAACATATATTTGTCAGCTCGAAATTTGAAGAAGATAAAAGTCCTAACAGTGTCGCAATTAAATACTTATGATGTTTTAAACAGCGAAACCATGGTCTTAACAGAGAGCTCAATTGACAGAATTAACCAAATTTTTGGCATAAATCAAGAAAAATAAGATTATGAATATCCTTATTGAACCGATAATAACCGAAAAAATGACTGACAAAAGTGAAAAACTTAATCAGTTCGGGTTTATTGTCAAAAAAGATGCAAATAAAATTGAAATTAAAAAAGCTGTTGAAAAATTATATAATGTTACCGTAGAAAGTGTAAATACAATGGTTTACGGCGGAAAAAGAAGAGACCGTTTTACAAAACGCGGTTTAATTAAAGGCAGAACCAAATCATTTAAAAAAGCACTGGTTACATTAGCCGACGGCGATACAATTGATTTTTACAGCAATATCTAAAAAAAGATGGGAGTTAAGAAATTAAAACCGGTTACACCCGGACAGAGACGAAAAATAGTTAACACTTTTGAAGAAATTACTGTTTCAAAACCGGAAAAAAGTTTAGTAAAAGGAAAAACTAAATCCGGCGGAAGAAATAACCAAGGGCGTATGACTATGCGTTATATAGGCGGAGGTCATAAAAAAGCATACAGATTTATTGATTTCAAAAGAAATAAAGACGGTGTGCCTGCAACAGTTAAAACTATTGAATACGATCCGAACAGAACGGCATTTATTTCATTATTGTTTTATGCCGACGGTGAAAAAAGATATATAATTGCACCTAACGGTTTGAAAGTTGGTGATACATTATTATCGGGAAAAGATGTAGCTCCCGAAATCGGAAATACCTTATTTTTATCCGATATTCCTTTGGGAACGGTTGTTCATAATGTTGAACTCCAACCCGGAAAAGGCGGAGAAATGGCAAGAAGTGCCGGCTCGTATGCACAATTAGTTTCAAAAGAAGGAAAATTTGTAGTTTTAAAATTACCTTCCGGCGAAATCAGAAAAATATTAAATACCTGTCGTGCAACTATCGGTTCGGTTTCTAATTCCGATAATGCCTTAACAAAATCAGGTAAAGCAGGAAGAACACGTTGGCAGGGAAGACGACCCAGAGTAAGAGGTGTTGCAATGAATCCGGTTGACCACCCGATGGGCGGAGGTGAAGGTAAATCTTCCGGAGGTCATCCGCGTTCAAGAAACGGAATCCTTGCAAAAGGTTTTAAAACAAGAGGTAAAAAAGTTTCTGACAAATATATTGTGGAAAGAAGAAAAAATAAAAAACGAAGAAAATAAAATTTATAATTATTTTTTATGAGCAGATCACTCAAAAAAGGACCGTATATTGACTTTAAACTTGAAAAAAGAGTTGTGGAAATGGCTGAATCAGGTAAAAAGAAAGTCATTAAAACATGGGCAAGAAATTCAATGATTTCCCCCGACTTTGTCGGACAAACAATAGCAGTTCATAACGGTAAAAAATTTATTCCCGTTTATGTAACTGAAAATATGGTGGGACACAGACTGGGTGAATTTTCTCCCACAAGAACTTATAGAGGACATAAAAAGAAAAAATAATGGGTGTACGTAAAAAACAAAGAGCAGAACAATTGAAAGAGGCAAAAAAAACACAATATTTTGCCGTTCTTAAAGGTTGTCCGACCTCTCCTCGAAAAATGAGACTGGTCGCTGATTTAATAAGGGGCGAAGAAGTTTTAAAAGCGCTTGATATTTTAAAATACAACCCAAAAGAAGCATCGGGAAGATTAGAAAAATTGTTGAAATCGGCCATTGCTAATTGGGAAACAAAAAACGAAGGACAAAAACCCGAAGACCATTTTCTTTATGTTAAAGAAATCAGAGTGGATTCGGCAACTATGTTAAAAAGATATCAACCGGCTCCTCAAGGAAGAGCTCACAGAATAAGAAAACGTTCAAATCACGTTACTCTATTTATTGAC
>CAZCPV010000199.1:2986-5513 GCA_964500765.1 uncultured Draconibacterium sp. | reverse complement strand
GAAAAGTAACCGGCAGAAATTCACCTTGTCCTTGCGGAAGCGGTAAGAAATTTAAACATTGCTGCGGAAAAATATGTAAAAAATATTAACTTTGTTGCAAAATTAAGGTACCATGATACAATTTATCCTTAACAATAAACTTATAAAAACCGAAAAATCCGCAAGTTCAATTTTGTTGGATTTTATACGATACGACCAAAATCTTAAAGGTACAAAATCCGGCTGTCGCGAAGGCGATTGCGGTGCCTGTACCGTACTTGTGGGAACGCTTGAAAACGGAAAAGTTAATTATAAAACTATGGCATCCTGCCTTACGCCGCTCGGAAACATTGCCGGAAAACACGTTGTTACCGTTGAAGGTTTAAATACAGAACAAGCTTTAACACCTGTTCAACATGCACTTGACGAACACGGCGGTACGCAATGCGGATTTTGTACCCCCGGTTTTGTCGTTTCATTAACCGGACATGCCCTTTCAAAAGATTTCGGGAAATATGATGCTGCCATAAATTCCGTTTCCGGAAATATATGCCGATGTACGGGCTATAAATCCATTGAAAAAGCAGCAAAAGATATTTCCGAAGGATTAAAAACTACCGAAAATAATTCGCTTGATTGGTTAATCGAAAATAACTATTTACCGGCTTATTTCTCGAATACGGCAAAACGGCTCGAAGAAATAATATCGGATAAAATGCCGAAAGGCAAAAAAATAATCGGCGGAGGAACCGACCTGTATGTTCAAAAAGCCGATGAAACATCCGACAATGAAGCATCATTTGTTCTTTCTTTTGATAAACTTAAAGGAATTTCGGAAAACGACGGAATAATTACCGTAGGAGCAGCCGTAACGGCAAACGAAATTATGCACTCCGAAATTTTTAATACCTATTTCCCGAAAATTAAAACGTGGTTTAAGCTGATTTCTTCCGAACAAATCAGAAATGCCGGAACCTTAGCCGGAAATTTTGTAAATGCCTCACCCATAGGTGATTTAAGTATATTCTTTTTGGCTCTTAATGCCGAATTAATAATAAAAAATTCCCGTGATAACGAAAGAGCACTTGCTTTAAAAGATTTTTTTAAAGATTATAAACAAATTGATTTGAAAGAAGGCGAGATAATTAAAGAATTAAAATTTAAAATTCCGGATAAAAATTTTTATTTCAATTTTGAAAAAGTTTCAAAAAGAACCTATTTGGATATAGCAAGTGTTAATACGGCAGTTTCTTATACGCTTGCGAATAATTTTATTAACAATATTCATATTTCTGCCGGCGGTGTAGCTCCCGTTCCGAAATATTTTGAAAAAACGGAACAATTTTTAAAAGGTAAAGAATTAAATAAAGAAAATTTAGAAAAAGCCGCAAAAATATTATTGTCGGAAGTGAGTCCGATAAGCGATATACGCGGCAGCAAAGAATATAAATCGCTTTTATTGAAACAATTGTTTTTTGCTCATTTCGAAATATAAAACATCATATTTACGGATTATAATCCAAAAATATTATGTTTTTGAGGGATTGCAATCCAAAAAAAATATTTTTGTTTTGTGATTAAATGAAAGTTAACCGATGAAATACAAAAACACTTCTTTAAAAAAAGGCAATAATCCTGTTGGATCCGAGACAAACAGGGAAAATATATTTTATCTTTGTTTTAACGGTAACGAGCCAAATATTCTGTTTATCAAAAACTTTTGCAAATGCTTATCCGCAACACAAATTTGAATTGATTAACAATCAAAATTATCATAAGTTTCTTATTAAAAAAATGCTCCGAAACTCTCTGTTCGAAGCATTTTATATATTTTGCTGTTAATTATTGTACGTACCGGTCATACTTTTTATTGATTTTTGTATGCTTTAAGTCCGGCAAATACAGCCGCACTTCCGAGTTCGTCTTCAATTCTCATCAATTGATTAAATTTTGCTATACGTTCGCTTCTTGAGCCCGAACCGGTTTTTAACTTTCCGGAAGCAACGGCAACTGCTAAATCAGCAATAGTCGTGTCTTCTGTTTCTCCGGAACGATGGGAAACAAATAAATTAAAGTTATTTTTACCGGCAAGTTCGATTGTTTCTAATGTTTCGGTGATTGTTCCGATTTGGTTTACTTTAATTAAAATTGAATTTGCCGCTTTTTTGTCAATCGCTTCTTGCAAAAGGATTTTATTCGTACATAATAAATCGTCACCGACTAATTCTATTTTATCGCCGAGGGCTTTATTTAATTTTATCCAACCTTCCCAGTCGTTTTCTCCCAATCCGTCTTCCAATAAAATAATTGGGTATTTTTCAACCCATTCCGACCATAAAGCAATCATTTCTTCCGATGTTTTGGACGAGTTATCCGATTTAAAGAAAACATATTTTCCGTCACGCCACATTTCGCTGGTTGCCGGGTCAAGGGCTATCGAAATATCTTTTCCGGGTGTGTAACCGGCTTTTTCTATGGCTTCCAAAATTACTTCCATGGCTTCTTCGTTCGATTTTAATTCCGGTGCATAGCCGCCTTCATCACCTAC
>CAZCPV010000199.1:0-2976 GCA_964500765.1 uncultured Draconibacterium sp. | reverse complement strand
CCCTACGCCCGTGCTGTATCCTTTTTCTTTTAATACTTTTCCCAAAGTATGAAAGGTTTCGGCACCCATTCTGATGGCTTCTCTGAAAGACGGTGCATTGTGAGGAACAATCATAAATTCTTGAAAATCAACATTATTCCCGGCATGTGAACCGCCGTTAATTACATTCATTGAAGGGCAGGGAAGAACATGGGCATTTACGCCGCCTAAATAGCGATACAACGACATATCGGAAGCAATTGCAGCTGCTCGTGCAACTGCCATCGAAACACCCAAAATTGCATTGGCTCCGAATTTTGCTTTGTTCGGCGTGCCGTCTGCATCAATCATTATTCGGTCAATTTCTCTTTGTTTTCTCGGATCTTTACCGATTAATAAAGGAGCAATTTTTTCATTAACATTGGCAACAGCTTTTAATACCCCTTTTCCGTCGTAACGCGATTTGTCGCCGTCACGTAATTCTACGGCTTCTTTTTCTCCGGTTGATGCTCCGGAAGGAACTATGGCTCTTGCTTTTATGCCGTTCTTTAATTTAATATTTACTTCTACGGTAGGATTTCCTCTCGAATCCAATACTTCGCTTGCAATTATTTTTTTTATTTTCATTTTAATATATTTTTTAGAATTATAAAAACTCTTTGTTAAGGTACTTTTATCAGTGTTCGTTTTTTTAGTCGCGGTGTGAATGATTTTATTAAATACGAACAATACTGTAAAATTGATTTTCTGTTTGTTACTTATTCACGCCGGGATTTTTAATAAAATTGTTGACTTTATAAACAATATTGACTAAATTTCGGACAAAAATAACTTTTATTATAATGCAAAGGAAATAAATTCCCGGAAATACAAAATAATTTTACGAGATTTAATTTTTTTATTACTTTTATAAGTTCTTTAAACAATAAGAGAATATGATGTTTATAAAAAAATCAGGGGTTTTACTGATATTGCTGTTTTGTTATTTTTATATTAACTCACAAACTTCACCTGTTGACAGTTTATTAATTGAATTAAATAAAACTGATAATGATTCGGTAAAAGTGGGTATTTTAACAGATATTTCAGTTTCGCTTGCTTCGCAGGCACTTATTGATTCTGCAATTTTTTATGATAACCAAGCATTAAACCTGTCAAATAAAAATAATTATATCTTCGGAAAAATTAGGGCAAATTATTCTCTCGGTGTTAACTATTATTATAAATCATTTTTTAATATTTCCGAGAAATATTTTCAGAAATCATTAGATTTTTCCGAAAAAATGAATGATACTTCAGCAATGATAAGTGCTTATAACGGTTTAGGAGTTATTAATGACAGTAAAGCAAATTATTCAAAAGCATTGGAATATTATTTTAAAGCATTGAGATTAAGCGAACTTTATTCAGATAAAACCGAAACTGATTTTATTTATAATAATATCGGATTAATATATTTATCAAATAAAGATTATAAAAATGCCGAGAAATATCTTAATATTTCTTATAAAATTGCATCGGAAGAAAAATCAGACGAAGGAATTTCAACTTATTTTATTAATTACGGAATACTTCTTTACGAACAAAAAAAATATAAAGAAGCATTATTCTATTATCAAAAAGCACTTGTAATAAATATTAAATTAAAAGATTTATTAAGCATAGCCGTAAATTATCAAAATATGGCAGATGCTTACAGAGACTTAAAACAATATAAGTTAGCCGAGAAATATTATTTTTCGGCAATTGAAGAAAATAACGTTGTCGGAAACAGAGAAGGCATTGCATCATTATATTCCGGAATGGGAGATATGTATTTCCAAATGAATAAAATTAAAAAGGCAGTTTCATATTATCAACAATCCATTAAACTTGCCGAAGAAATTTCAGCGAAACAAATAAGATTAGATGCGTACGAAAAGTTAATGCATTTGTATGAAAAAACAAAGAATTTTGAATATGCTTTTTTGTATTCACAAAAATTTAAAGCGTTAAATGATTCTGTTTTTCAAAAAGAAGGGAATAATAAAATTGCAGAGTTAAAAATTGCATACGAATTTGAAAAAAAAGAAAGAGAAAATAAATTATTAAAAGAAAACCAACTTATTGCTCAAAAGAATTTTGATTATCAAAAAAAAGTTAAAAAACAGTTAATTTTGGGAATAGGATTCTTATTAATCTTGTCCGTTTTTTTAATCCTTCTCAGTTTACGCATAAAAAAGAAGAATAAAAAATTGAATGAGAGTATTGAAGAAATAAAAAAACAAAAATCGGAAAAAAAAGAAATAAAACAACAACTTGCCGTTCAGGAAGCCCATCTTAAATCCTTTATGCACAATGCTTCCGAATTCGTAATATACAGAATTAAAGTAACGTATGAATACGGCAGTATCGGTATTCCGGTTTTTTACAGTCCTTCAATAACCGATGTGTTAGGAATTAGAAATCCGGAAGACTTTAAAAACTGGTTTAAAAATGTTCATGAAAATGATAGGAAAAGAGTTGCGGAAGCTAATATAATTTCAGGTAAAACAGGTAAAATCTTTAATGAAAGTTTTAAATATTATAATGAAAAGAAAAAGGCATGGATATGGCTTCAGGTAATGTCAAATCAAGTAATTGACAACAATACCGGAGAGAAGTTTTTTAACGGTATTATAATTGATATTACCGAGCAAAAGAAATTGGAAGAGGCATTGATTTTAAGTGAAGAAAACTACAAAAGTTTATTTGACAATAACCCCACAATGCTTTTTGAAGAGGATTATTCCGAAATTAAAAGATTATTAGATAACAAAATAAAAGAAATTGACGGCGACTTTAATGAATATATACAAACGAATGAAGATTTTGTTCAGGAATGTAATAAAAGTTACAAATTGCTTAAAATAAATAAAGAAACGTTAAAAACGTTAAAAGCACCGTCAAAAGAATTTATTTATAATAGTCCGCATCGGTTTTTTACCGACAATTCGTTTGAAATGTTTAAGAAGATTT
>CAZCPV010000198.1:0-5520 GCA_964500765.1 uncultured Draconibacterium sp. | reverse complement strand
ATGATTACAGCAAAGTTAAAAAAAAATAAAACAGGATAAAATTTGATTGATAAAGGATTCGTTTATTTTGATGTATAATTGAATTAATTACAAAAAGACTCTGCGGGTTTAAGTTTGCAAAATTCAAAATTTTATTTTTTGGATATTAAGTCAATTATTTCAAACCCGCATAAAATTTGCCTTTTATACTGTATTCATTACTAATTATTTATAAAACCGTGTATATCATTCCGCCGGATGTATCTTTCGAAGCACCGGTAACCGATGCCGACGTATTAATTTTTCCGATACTTCTTAAAAAACCCAAAAAAGCAAAAATTATTGCTTCTTTAAAATCCGTTAATTCCTTATCGGGAACAACAGCTTTATATACTGCATTTTTTTGAAGTTCGGAAATAAAAAACCGATTATGTGCACCGCCTCCGGTAATTAATATTTTTGTGTTATTATCATCATTTATACTGTTATTTATTTGATATACAACATGTTCGTAATATGTACGTATTGCGTCTTCAACCGAAATTTTGTACTGTTCAAAAATCGGGAAATAAAAATTTTCCGCATATTCTCTGCCGAGCGATTTCGGAGTTTTCATTTGATAATACGGAATATTGTTCAATTCTTTCAACAATAATTTGTTAACGACTCCTTTTTTGCCGATTTCTCCGTCTCTGTCAAATTCTTTTCCGACAGATTGTGCCAATTTGTTGATAATAAAATTAAACGGGCAAATATCAAAAGCCATTCTTTTTCCGTTTTCATTATCATAAGAAATGTTTGCAAACCCACCGAGATTAAGGCAATAATCATATTCCGAAAATAAAAATTTGTCTCCGAGAGGAACCAAAGGTGCCCCCTGCCCTTTTAATGCAGTATCAAGATTTCGAAAATCGGAAATAACGGAAATTCCGGTTTCGCCGGCAATAAATGCTCCGTCGCCGGCTTGAAAAGTGATGTTTTTTTCCGGTTTATGAAAAATTGTATGCCCGTGCGATGCAATATAATCGGGATTTTCTTCACCTTTCAAAAATTCGTTTGCTTTTTGTCCGATAAATTTTCCGTATTCTTTATGAAAGTTTATAAAATCGTAAGCATTAAGGTTTTGTGCGGTTGCTAATTTATGTTTTTCGGTTTTTTCGTATTCGTAAAACCCGGTTTTTATAACCTTATAACTGAAATTATTATCCGATTTTTCAAATTCGCATAAAGCAAAATCCAATCCGTCAAGCGATGTTCCGGACATTATTCCGAGTATTGTTTTTTTAACAGTCATAAAAAATTTATGTTAAATTAGTTGACATTTTGACAAAAATCAAATATATTTATAAAAAAATAATATAGAACTATTTTCAGGGTAAAATTAATTTTAAGTGTACTAAATTCAGAAAAACAATTTTATTAACCAAAACTCTTTTAATTATGAAAAATTTAAAATCAATCTCATTAATTTTAGTTCTTTCGGCAGTTGTTTTCAGTTCGTGCAATAAAAACAAAGTTGCACCGGACTTACCGCCGCAATCTGCTTTTGTTGCCGATTTTTCGGATTTTAATAATTCAAAAGCCGTTGCCGACACGACCATGGTAAATTGGACACATTCAGCTGTTAACGTTGCCGTTTGGAACGCAATTATTACCGTCGGCTTAGCTGTTCCCGTTGCATCTTACGTTGAAGCGGTAAAAAATCATCCTGCCGAATATCAAGGCGATAATAAATGGCTTTGGACCTATTCGTTTAATGTCGGAGGAAATACTTTTACGGCAGAACTGTACGGTGTTTTAAAATCGGAAACGGTTGAATGGGAAATGTATATTTCAAAATCGGGTGAATATGAGCATTTTTTATGGTACAGCGGCGTAAGTAATTTGGACAATAAACACGGCACATGGACTCTTTACAACAAACCGAGCGACCCGACGGAACTTCTGGAAATTGAATGGAACCGAGCAACCGACAGTACGGGAAATATCAAATACACCAATATTGTACCGAACGGACCCGAAAACGGCGGATATATTTTCTACGGAAATGACAGCAGTTCGGATTTGAATGCTTATTATAACATTTACAACAAAGGACAAGACAATTTAATTCAAATTGAATGGAGCCAAGCAAATCAAAACGGCAGAGTAAAAGATACAAAGAAATTCGGAGATGATACTTGGCATTGTTGGGATGAAACACATCATGACATTGATTGTAATTAAATGTGTTTGTAAAGTTTCGGCGTGTATTTTTTTAATAAGCGAGTTTTAGAAAATACGAATTCCCTTATAATGAATTTATTACAATGTATAAAAACTTAATATTACCCCGTTTTGCATAAAATATTGCTTATTTCGGGGTGATTATTTTTTCTTCGCAGGAAAGAATTCAACTTCGGCAAAGTTTTTAACTTTGCCGAAGTTCGTAAGAAATAATTCTTTACATTTTAATATCTTTCAGTAAAATATTGTCTGCTGATTTTGATTGAAACTCTTTAATATTTTGCAAACGATTTTCTATTTCTGCATAAACAGTTGTTTTAATATATTTCGAATTATCATCTCCGAAATTATCATAATCGTTAATTATTTTTGAAATTGAGAAATTATCAATGCTTGTTGCCGGTTGGTAGGTATTTTTTTCTTTCGAATAAATCCGATTTATTATTCCGGCTTTAACCAGATTTTCCAGAATAAATGCCGTTGTATCAAAAGGAAGTCGAGTAAGGGATGAAAGTTCTTGAGTATTCGGTGCTTTATTTCCTTTCTTAAAAGCATCAATAATATAGACCAAAAGGTATAAAGCGAGTTTTTTTTGATAATTGATGCTTAATTTTTGCATTGACAAACTCGACCCTTTCAGTTTTACATTTTGCACGGCAAAAGAAATTTCGGCACCGAGCAATACAACAAACCATGCTGTTTGTAACCAAATTAAAAATAAGGGCAATGCGGCAAAACTTCCGTAAACGGCATTTATACGCGTAGCACTTGATTGAAAATAGATATAGAAACTTTGAAAAATTTGAAAAATTGTTCCGGCAGTAATACCGGCGATAACTGCCGAACGAAATTTCACTTTCGTATTGGGCATAATTAAATACAATATGGTAAAAATTGTCCAAATAATAATGAACGGAATAATTTTCGCAAATTTAAGAAAAAGCGGTGTCGCAAAATGAAACATCGTACTTTGCGATATATTTGAAAGTTGCGAAGATATAAAAACTGTTGTGCTGCTTGCCAAAATCATAAAAACAGGACCTAGCAGCATAATGGTTAAATAATCGGTAAATTTTCGTATAACATTTCGCGATTTTTTTATATCCCAAACACGATTAAAAATACTTTCAATATTTGACAAAAGTTTTATAACCGACCAAAGTAACAGAATCAATCCCAAACCGGCTATTACTCCGCCTTTTGCCGTATCGAGCATGGTATGCGTAAAGTTCAAAATATAATTTAAAACCTGTTCCTGTCCCTTCAGATTTGCGGTAATTTCTTCTTCCAATAATTTATCCATACCGAAACCTTTGGCGATTCCGAAACCCAAAGCCAAAACCGGAACAATCGACAGCATGGTAAAATAAGTTAAGGCAGAAGCACTTACACTTAATTTATCTTTTCTGAAACCTTGCATTCCCAGCGAAACCATACGTAAAAAATTTATTAAAATACGCATGGGTTTCGATTTTTTTGTGATGTCAACCGACCATAATTCGTTTTTAAGAAAAAGACGATATCTTTTTATTTTATTTTTCATATTGAAAATTAATAATCAAATTTAATATTTTTTCTTACTCAAAAACATTAATCAATAATTATTCCTTAAATTTGTATCTAATTTTTAAACTGTTAAATATGAAATATGTTATCTCGATTTTAGTATTGTTTTTCAATTTCAGTATTTACGCACAAAAAACAATCAGCGGAAGGGTAACGAAAGCCGGCGGAGGGATTCTTGCCGGTGCAAAAGTTTCTGCCAAAGATGCTCCCATGATTTTCACTTTGACCGACGAACACGGAAATTATAAAATCGAAATACCGGAAGAAGTAAAAAGTTTAGTTTTTTCCTATTCCGGAATGGCAACAAAAACGGTAAAAATAAAAGATTTTATCGCCGTAAACGTAAAATTGGTTCCGGCAAAATATAAAACTTTCAGATACGGAACGGGAATTTCTTTCGGGGCATCAAATTTTGCCGTTTTTAACAAAATAACACAGGAAAAGGCCGATACGACAAACATAAAATTAAAGCCGATTGCCCTGCATGCCGATTTCTTTTACCGCTTTCATAAAAATTTTGAATTGCAGGCGGTGATTGAAGACGGTTTTAATTTCACAAAATATTATGCCGACTCAATTGCACCGACCGGAGATACCCTTCAGGTTGAGAAAATAACGGGACTGAACCGTTTCAGCATTTCGCTGTTAATAAATTACCACATAAAATTGGATAAAACCGGAAATCATTCATTATTTGCCGGCTTCGGTCCGCAATTTCAGCATTTAAGTTTTTTAAAAACCAATGCAATAGGTGTTCGGTTTCAAACAGGTGTTAATTTGAACAATTACGGAAAAACCACCAAATTATATTTGGCAATTGATGTTGCAAACGGAAAATTTAACGAGGAAAATGCCTATGTTCCCGGATTACCGTTTAAATATGTCAGCAGCCGGCTGGGTTTTACGTTTATTTTTTAGATTCGTTTTTTAATTTTTCAAATTCCTCCGAAACATCGATATCTTCAATACCGTCGTATAAATCTTCCGAATGCGATTTTAAAAAATCGTCTTTTTCGTTTTGCTTAAAAATGTTTTCTTTGAGTTTTTCCAAGCGTTTTACCACGCCTTCGTCACCGTAAAAAAAATCGTTTATTTTTTCTTTGCCGGAAGATTTTGCTCTGTTTTTTAAAAATTTATATTCTTCTTGATAGTGAGCAATTTTTAATCTCAAATCTTCAATTTTTTCTTTCAGAAAAATTATTTCTTTATCGTATTCCGGAATTTTATTTTTTATGCTTTCCAAGCGTTTCTCATACGATTTTTTAAATTTCAGTGCATTTAAAGCAATGGTTTCGGCGGCTTTTTCCGAAATTAAATTTTTTTCGGCATTTTTTACGGCTTCTTTTGCTTTTTCGGCATATTTTTTAATGCTTTTTTTATACTCCGGAATATCTTTTTCGGCTCTTATTTTCAGTGCATTAAAATGAGCCGTTAAATTTTCGGTTTCTTTCAGGTATGCTTTCAGGTTGTTCAGTTCTTTTTCAAATTCCCGCAGCGGATTTTGTGTTTTTTTCTTAATTTCGTTTACCAACTCTTCGCCTTTGTCGTATGCTTTTCTTATTATTCCCATAATATTTGATTTTTTTGATAAAAAATGCCGGACAATTCTGCATATTACATCATCGCTCGGCACTTGAATTAAAATTGTTTTCCGATTTTATGCAGAAAACTTAATAATTTCGTTTGAGTATTCTCCCAATAATAATGATAATGAATTTAAAGAACCTGCCAATTCGTTCAAATCAAGAT
>CAZCPV010000197.1:0-5533 GCA_964500765.1 uncultured Draconibacterium sp. | reverse complement strand
GAGACGGTAGGTACATTGAAAGAATCGGTTCGTATAATCCGAATACCGATCCTGCCACTATTGATCTTAATTTCGACAAAGCTTTGAATTGGCTTCAAAACGGAGCCGTTCCTACGGAAACTTGTCGAGCAATCCTTTCATACAAAGGGGTTTTGTATAAAAACCATTTGTTAAAAGGGGTTACCAAAGGTGCTTTGACGGAAGAAGAAGCAGAAAACAAATTCAACACTTGGATGAAAGACAAAGAACAAAAAATCCAAGCAAAAGTTGACAGATTGAAAAACAAATCAAAAGCAGACAAAGAAAGTCGCTTGAAGATTGAAGAAGAAATCAACAAAGCCAGAGCCGAAGAACTCGCCGCAAAACAAAAACCGGCAGAGGAAGAAACGCCGGCGGAAGATGTTTCCGAAGAAACGGCTGTTGATGATGTAAAAGAAGAAGCAAAAGAAGCCGTTGAAGAAAAAAAGGAAGAAGTAAAAACAGAGGAAGTAAAAGCGGAAGCTAAAGAAGAAGTTGTTGAAGAAAAAAACGAAAAACCGGAAGAAAAAAAAGAAAACTGATTTTATGATACCGATTTCAAAACTTGATTTAGTTAAAATCGGCGAAATTATAAGAACTCACGGATATAAAGGTGAGGCAGTAATCAAACTTTCGATTAACTTCGACAGATTAAAAAAAACGGAACATATTTTCCTGATTATTGACGGAAATCGTGTTCCGTTTTTCTTTTCCTATCCTCCGAAGCCCTACAAAAAAAGCGGACTTTTAGTAAAATTCGATACCCTCAATTCCGATAAGCATATCGAAAAGTTAATAAATGCCGGCGTTTTAACCGAATCCGAAAATATTTTACCGGAATCCGAAGAAGAGATTTTTATTCCCGAAAATTATACGGTTTTTAACCGAGAAACAGAAATCGGAAAATCGGGCGGTTATTTGAATATTCCCTCAAACCCGATTTTAAGCGTTTATACAAAAAACAATAAGGAAATTTTAATTCCGGTTAACGATACATTTTTAAAGAAAATAGATTCTGACAAAAAAATTATTATTTTTGACTTACCGGACGGCTTAATCGACATAAACAAATAAATCCCTATGAAAAAAATTATTTCCTACAATGTAAACGGCATACGGGCTGCCCTAAAAAAAGGTTTTGCCGAATGGCTGAAACAAGAAAACCCCGATATTGTCTGCATACAAGAAACCAAAGCACAACCGGAACAAATTGATTCCGAGCCGTTTAAATCTCTCGGATATAATGCGTATTGGTTTTCGGCACAAAAAAAGGGATACAGCGGCACCGGAATTTTAACAAAAGAACAGCCCGACCATGTTGAATACGGAATGGGAATTGAAAAATATGACAGCGAGGGGCGTTTTATCCGTGCCGATTTCGGAGATGTTTCCGTAATCAGCGTATATCATCCCTCCGGTTCGAGCGGCGATATGCGGCAAGCATTTAAAATGCAATGGCTTACCGACTTTCAAAATTACATTAAAGAACTGCGAAAAACACGTCCGAATTTAATCATTTCGGGCGATTACAATATCTGTCGCTTGTGGATTGATATTCATAATCCCGAAAAACAACAAAAAACTTCCGGTTTCCTGCCCGAAGAACGCGAGTGGTTTCAATCTTTTGTTGATGACGGATTTATTGACAGTTTCAGAAAATTTGACGAAAAACCGCACAACTACAGCTGGTGGAGTTACCGTGCAAACGCCCGCAATAACAACAAGGGTTGGCGTATTGATTATCACATGATAAGTAAAGAGTTTGAGGGAAATATAATCGGTGCATCGATATTGGCTGACGTAAAACATTCCGACCATTGTCCGGTCGTTGTTGAAGCCGACTTTTAAAAAAAACAGTCCGAAAAATTATCGGACTGCTTAATAAATTTAATACTTATAAGCCGAATTACCGTTTTTCTAAAAAACTTTGCCGAAGTTTAAAACTTCGGCAAAATTAATTTCATTGTTCGTCGGCAAATTTACTTCTTCCGGTTAAAGTTTTTCCGGTTTATCTTTTTTTTCCGTTTGTTTATGATAAAAATCGGAAACTTTATCGCCTAAATTAGATAAAAACCCTTTTGTTTTTTCGGCAAATTCGGTAAATTTCTTGTCCAAGGTATCAATAATACTGTCGGTTTGGTACTTTTCTTTAAAAGCATTCATTTCGGTTTCAAATTTATCGTCTCCGACCGTTTTCAATGCTTCCAAATCTTTATCGAAATTTGCCTTTTTTTCCTCCATCTGCTTAATCTCCGCCAAAAGTTCGTTATGCTTTTTTTCGGCATACAGCTTTGACTTTTCAATTTTATTTTCCAATTCTTTGGAAATTATTCCGGCTTCTTTTAAGAAAAAATCTTTTTCTTCCATAGTATTTTAATTTTGAATTTATATAAACGATTCCAAAAATACGAAATTTTATTATAAAAATCAAGCAAACCGGATAAAATTCGGAATATTTACCGAAAAAACAAATGCCGGAACTAAAAAAATAGTAATTTTGTTTTTTGTATGAAAAAGTATTTTCAAATAATTATTTTTCCGGTTGTGGTTTTTTTCGCTTTTTCCTCATGCAAACCGAAAGAAAAAACGGCACCCGAAGTTCCGCCCGAAAAAAGCATTTCGATAGATTTTTCATATTTTATTGACCCTCCCGATTCAACCGGAAATTATGCACACGCCTTTCAAACAAATTTTTATTGGGAAAATTTACTTACTGATTCTTTGACACTGTATAAAAATATGTTGAATACAATTTCGGGAAAAAAGTTAGACTTTCAGGATAAAAATACTTGGTTAGCAACCGGTTTATTAAATTCAGGTGTTGATAAATACGATATAAGTTATTTTGAGATTGTGCATCCCGACTCCGTTGAAACAAAAATGTTTTTTACATTAGACTCAACTTATACCGATTTATTACTTTTTGACGGTTATTTTTTCCCGGATTCCACCGTCGGATACCGGCAAATTAACAAACCCGATACCGGAAATACATCACTTAAATTTCTTAAAATTGATTGGAATATTGTTTCGGAAACTAAAAAAGAAATAAAATTCACAAATATTTTAACCGATAACAGTAAAAACGGGAGTTTTGTTTTTTATAAAGATTCTGTTGACAGTCAATACAATATATATTTTGATTTTTTTGACAAAACAACTGATAATCATACACTTGTCGAATACAACAAAACCAACAATTACGGCAGAATAAAAGATGAACAGTTTTACGGCGACACAATTTGGCACTGTTGGGATAATAACAGAGCGGATATTGATTGCCCTCCGAAATAATTCTTAAAAATTATTTTTCAGATACGATTTCATTTCAACTTTCAGCGTTAAATTTTCTGAATTTAATTCAAATTTTCCGTCATTAAACGACGGCGGACCGAACGTTTTTTTATTTCCGGAAATGCCGTAGGGTTCAACCGGAAAACCTATGGGAGCACGGTCGATAATTCCGTTGTTGTTTTCATCTTGAAACAAGGCAAGGGCATACGTTCCGTAGGGTATATTTTTAAACGTTACAAGGGCTTTTTTCCCGGAAATGGATACTTCTTTTTTTCGATAAGATAAATTCAACGCTTTCAAAAAGCCGGAACTTCCGGATTTATTATACAAGGCAACTTTAATATTTCCTTTGTTATTTTGTATTCCTGAAACAATAATTTTTAAAGTTCCGCTTTGCGAAAAAGCCGAAATTCCCAAAAACACAAAGATGAATATGAGTATCTGTTTTTTCAAAATAATCTTTTTTATCTCGGTGTGAATATTTTTTATTAAATACGAAAAATATGACAAAACTGATTTTATGTTTGTTACTTATTCATGCCGAGACTTTTAAAACGCATTAATTACCTGCCTTATTTTTACCAAACGAGTTAATAATTCTTCCGCCGAATCCATTTTTAACATATTTGCTCCGTCGGATTTTGCCTGTGCCGGATTCGGATGTGTCTCCATAAAAATACCGTCGGCACCGGCGGCAATTGCTGCTTTTCCCAAAGTTTCAATCATTTCGGGCTGTCCGCCGGTTATACCGCTTGTTTGATTCGGCTGTTGCAGCGAATGTGTAATATCAAGCACAACGGGAAATCCTGTTTTTTGCATAATCGGAACAGACCGAAAATCAACGATTAGATCTCCGTATCCGAACATGGTGCCTCTGTCGGTAAGCATAATATTTCTGTTTCCGGAATCGGCAACTTTTTGTGCGGCAAACTGCATGGCATCGGGCGACATAAATTGTCCTTTTTTTATATTTACAAACTTTCCGGTTTTTGCGGCGGCAACCAACAAATCCGTTTGCCTCGACAAAAATGCCGGGATTTGCAATATATCAACATCAAAATCTGCTGCTTTTTTTGCATCTTCGGGCGAATGAATGTCCGTTACAATCGGAATCTGTAATTGTTCTTTCACTTTTTGCAGAATCTTCAATGCTTTTTCATCGCCTATTCCGGTAAAAGAATCAATTCGCGAGCGATTGGCTTTTTTAAAAGATGCTTTAAAAACGTAAGGAATATTTAAATTATCCGTAATTTCCAGCAAATGTTCGGCAATTTCAAAAACGTTTTCTTCGCTTTCGACGACACAAGGTCCGGCAAGCAAAAAGAAATTATTACTTTCGGTATGTTTGATATTCGGTATCAACGGTATCATAATTTTATTTTTTTAATGCACTTATTTAAGAAGTGAACATTCTGTTAATCTATTCAGCAACAATGGTTTAGTCGTATTTTTTACCCCAACGTTTTTTTATTGTTTGCTTTGTCTTTTCCTCCGCCGAATTTTCTTGCGGAGTATATAATTTTGTTTTACTTAATTCTTCGGGAAAGTATTCCTGCCGAACAAAATTTTCCTCGTAAGAATGGGCATATTTATAATCTTTTCCGTAACCGAGTTCTTTCATTAATTTTGTCGGAGCATTTCTTAAATGCAAAGGAACGGGCAAATTTCCCGTTTTTTTCACCAATTCCTGTGCTTTATCAATTGCCCGGTAAGCCGAATTGCTTTTGGGCGAATTTGCCAAATAAATAACGGTTTCGGAAAGAATTATGCGCGATTCCGGAAATCCGATAATATTTACGGCATTAAAACAATTATTCGCGATAAGCAATGCATTCGGGTTTGCCAATCCGATATCTTCCGCCGCAAGAATAATCAACCTTCGGGCAATAAATTTTACGTCTTCACCGCCTTCAATCATTCGTGCCAACCAATAAACCGCCGCATTCGGGTCGCTTCCGCGAATGGTTTTTATAAAAGCCGAAATAACATCGTAGTGCATTTCACCTTTTTTATCGTACGTTGCCGTTTTTGTGTGCAAAGCGGAAACAACATTTTCATCGTTAAGCAGTATTTCCTCACCCTGTGAAAAGGAATTTACGACAAGTTCAATAATATTATATAATTTGCGTGCATCACCGCCGGAGTATAAAAACAAAGCATCTGTCTCCTTTACTTTTATTTTTTTCTTTTTCAATTCAGCATCATTTTGAAGGGCATTTTG
>CAZCPV010000196.1:0-5552 GCA_964500765.1 uncultured Draconibacterium sp. | reverse complement strand
AATAAAAAAGTAAATAAAATTGTCGGTTATACGATGGAGTTGCTCGGCGGAAATACACTTAATTGGAAAATACAACATAATAATTTGCATCATACCTACACAAATATCGAAAATGCGGATGATGACATAAGTTCTCGTTCGTTGTATCGTTTTACAGAGGGAGCAAAGTACCGTAAAATGCACCGTTTTCAATATATCTACATGTTCTTTTTTTACGGTTTGATGACCTTTACATGGCTTTTTGTTGCCGATTTTTTTCAATTAAGAAGGTATTATAAAGACGGTTATTTTACGAAAAAGATGAGTTTCAAAAAAGAATTGACAAAATTAATATTCTTTAAAATATTGTATTTCGGTTATATGGTTGTTTTGCCTCTTGTCTTTCTTGATATTACATGGTGGCAATACCTTATCGGACTTTTTACCATGCAATACATTTTGGGATTTATACTTGCCGCAACATTTCAATTGGCACATTTGGTTGAAAAAACAGAATTTCCCCACCCGGAAAACGGCCAAATTAATAAGAATTGGTTTGTACATCAACTTGAAACAACGGCGGATTTTGCTCAAAAAAACAAATTCTTAACTTGGTATATCGGCGGACTGAATTTTCAGGTTGAACACCATTTATTCCCGCGAACAAGTCATATTCATTATCCTAAACTTGCCGAAATTGTACAACAAACCTGTACGGAATACGGTATTCGATACAATGTATATAAAACATTACCCGAAGCTCTTGCTTCCCACGTTAAAATGCTTAAAAAATTGGGTGAAAAAAAAGTGTGATTAAAAACCACACTTTTTCATTGATAAATTTTAAAATTTAAAACCGTAAACCAAAAGTAACTTTAATAAATTGCTTTGAATTGTTTACGACAGCGGTCGGTTCGGTTTTATCACCCATAGGGTCATAAGGAAAAATATTACCGGCACCGTACATGTTTAATATTTCGGAAGATTTTGCATAAGAATAAGAAAAATCAATAAACGAATGTTCGCCGGCAAATCCGATACCGCCGGAATAAATTGATTTTGCACCGTCTGTGAAATTTATATCACTTTTATACGGACTTGTATATAGTGCATAGCCGCCTCGTATTTTCATAAATCCGAAATTAAACTCTGCTCCGGCTCTTATACTGTGCGTTGGTTTAAATAAATCATTGATTGTATAGTTTTCATTATCAAAAGAATAGTCGGAATAATAATCGGGTTTCATCTTAGCTCTTGAATAATCAACATATTCGTAATCAACGGTAAAAGTCATAGGAACCGTAAAAAATTTTCCTACGGGATAAGAATCTAAAATAAAAGCCGTTCCGAAATTTGCTCTGAAAGGTGTTTGCAAACGCCATACAAAAAGGTTTGCTGTATCGGGTTCATAATTATAATATCCGTTATCGTCGGCAACAGGATAATCAACATACATCGAAGTTTGGTAATCGTCACTTATTTTATATCCGGTTGAGGTATGAATTGCTCCTCCTATCCGCAGAAATTTAAACGGCTGATATATAAATCCGAATTTACCGTTAATTCCGCTGCCTTCGGAAAGTAAAGTTTGCTTATAATCCAAACGATTCGGATTTACCTGAATACTGTCGCCGGGATTATTATCATCAGGAGCATATACAGCAGGGAAGTTTGATTCGGAATAAACCGATTCTTCCGTATAATTTATTGAAGTAAAACCGATGCTTGCACCCAGAAATAATTTATCGGCAATATTTCCGCCTGCCGTCAATACAAATTCTCCGGCACCGCCTTTTGTAACTATTTCATTTCTTTGGCTTTCACCGTATTGTTTATCATCCGTAACATAAGACCAATATTCTCCGGCAGCATCATCGTAATTAATTAACCATCCCCGCCAAGCCAAATCCTCTCTGAATGCACTGTATCTGTCGGAATTTGCATTATACACAAAATAATCCAATATCGAACCGTCGGAATTATCCCTCGACGCCGTAATATGTTTTCTGTAATCATTATAAGAATTATATGCAAATCCGAAATTAACCGTTTTAAAAAGACCGTTTTTTTGTATTACGCCTGCATAAGCAATATTAGAAAAAGTAAATCCGTATTTATTTTCATTGCGGCTGCTTCCCGAAAAATTAATTTTTGAATTATTGATAATAAAATTAGGCGTTACGGTAAATTGTGCACTTTTAAACACGGCAATGCCCGCCGGATTAATCGAGAATGCAGACATATCGGCACCGAGTGCAGATAATGAATTTCCCATAGCATCCGATTTTGCCGTTGCGGAATAAAATTGTTGACTGTACCTCAGTGCGTCAATATGATTTTGTGCAAATGAATAACTAAAACTCATTACAAGCACAAGAACGAAAATATATTTTTTTGAACTCATTTTTAATGTTTTTGGATTGTTTTCGAAAATATCGGTTCCGAAAAAATTGAATAAATTTATCAAGCCCCGAAGGGCTTGACATTTTAACGTTTATTATCTTCTTCCCGAACGTGAAGAACTGCTGCTTGAATGTGAACTTCCCGAAGAACGGCTTCCGCTTGAGTGTGTGCTTCCGGAAGAGCGTGAACCGCTGCCGTAACTTGAACGAGAGCTGCTTGAGTGTGAACTTCCCGAAGAACGACTTCCGCTGCTGTAACTTGAGCGATTTCCGGAAGAACGATTGCTTGAACTTCTGTTATAAGTTGAGCGATTTCCCGAAGAATTCGAGCGTGAATTATTATTATAAGTTCTCCTGTTTCCGGAGTTTCTGCTGCTGTAATTAGAGCTGTTATTCGTTTTCGGTCTCGAATAAGTGTTATTATTCGTTCTTGAGCGACTGTTATAGTTTGAATTAGAACCGGTATTGGGTCTGTTATAATTCGAATGTGACGAATTATATCGTGAATTATAATTCGTTCGATTATTTCCCGTATTTCTGTTGCCGGAATTATAATTATGTGTTCTGTTTGAAGAATTTCGGTTATACGTATTACTCGTACTGTTTGAACTTCTTCTTACAGTTGTATTATTTCCCCTGTTCACACGGTTTCCGGAATTTCGAGAATCCACCCTTCCTGAATTTGAACCGTTATTTACCCTGTTTCCCGAGTTGCGAGAATCTATTCTGCCGGAATTAGTTCCCGTATTCACTCGATTACCGGAATTTCGAGAATCAACTCTTCCGGAGTTAGTTCCCGTATTCACTCGATTACCGGAATTTCGAGAATCAACTCTGCCGGAATTAGTTCCTGTATTCACTCGATTAACATCCGATCTTCTTACGGTAGAATTTCCCGACGTATTTGTTCTTCCTGCATCAACTCTTCCGTTGTTTCTTTTATTTACATTTGTCGTTGTACCGGTATTGTTTCTGTGTGCATTATTTCTGGTTCCGCTTGTTCTTTCACCGGCATTAGTTCTGTATCGGTTTCCGTAGGCATAATTATTTTTATAATATCTGTCATTATAATACGGTGAATAATATCCGTAATTATAATAACCTCCGTATCCCCAATAACCATCGTAATAACCATCGTAATAACCATCGTAATAACCGTTATAATAACCGTTCCAATAACTTCCGTATCCCCAACTGTTATAATAATACGGTCGATACCAACTTCTGTAATAAGGTCTGTAATAATAGCTTGGTGAATAATAAGAATAATAACTCGGATAATAATAATCGTTCCAGCCGCCGTATAAGTAATAATCATCGTAATAATCCGAAATTACATAGGTTGAGCCGTGAAATCGTCTTATTCTTGATGAATAGGAAGGATAATTATTATACACATAGACATCAACATCACTGTTTCCGTCATTGTCAATAATTACGGTACTGTCATCATTATCATCCGTATAAACATTAACATTGTTTTCAGCTGAATTATTATCAGCATAATTGTCATAAACATCTGCATCCGTATCATTTTCTACAACCGTAGTATTATTTTTGTCTTTAACAACAACCGTAGTAGTTTTTGAAGACGGATAAGCATCGTCATAATAATGCACGACTCGAGTCGTTGTACACGAACTCAAGATAAAAAGTGCAGATCCGATTAATAAAAGTAAATTTTTCATTTTTTGTTCCTCCTGTGTTTGATTTGTAATATTTTTCCGATTAATATATTCCAAAAATTATACCGGAGTTCTGTAATGACAATATAACAGAATAACAGGTAAATTGTGCATTACATGAGTTTAGTATAACTAAGAATGCAAAAAGTAAAGAGTAACGATTAAAAAGTATTATAAAGTTTACCTTTTTTGTTAATAAAGTGTCAGTAATATTTTTTCATAAAAAAATCCTCTGTTTTCGAAGCAGAGGATTTTTATCGGTAATTATCAAAAATTATTATTTTTTATCTTCTTTTTTTCGTTCCGGTTTCGGCAATAATGCTTTTCGAGATAATTTTAATTTTTTTGTTCTCGAATCAATACCGATTAATTTAACTTCAATTTCCTGTCCTTCTTTCAACACATCTTCTACCTTATTTGTTCTTTGGTGAGAAATTTCCGAAATATGAAGTAATCCGTCTTTGCCGGGAAGAATTTCAACAAATGCACCGAAATCTACGATTTTCTTAACTGTTCCTTTATACACCTGTCCTACTTCGGGAATTGCTGTTAATCCTTTTATATATTTTTTGGCATCGTTTATCGAATCTTGAGTCGGACCCATTATAACAACATTACCGAATCCGTCAATCTCTTCAATCGTAATAGTTGTTTGGGTATCTTTTTGAATTTGTTGAATCATTTTTCCGCCGGGACCGATAACCGTTCCGATTAAGTCTCCGGGTATAAGTATCGAAGCAATACCGGGTACATGCGATTTATATTCGGCTCTCGGTTCCGAAATTGTTTTCAGCATTTCGTTTAAAATATGTGCTCTGCCTTCTTTTGCCTGTAATAAAGCTTTTGAAAGAATTTCATATGATAAACCGTCAACTTTAATATCCATTTGACAAGCGGTAATTCCGTCCGATGTTCCGGTAACTTTAAAATCCATATCTCCGAGATGATCTTCATCACCGAGAATATCCGAAAGAACGGCAAAATTGCCTTTATCGTCCGTAATTAATCCCATTGCAATCCCTGAAACAGGTTTTTTTATTTTCACTCCGGTATCCATTAAAGCCAGTGTTCCGGCACAAACCGTAGCCATAGAAGAAGACCCGTTCGATTCCAAAATATCCGAAACAATTCTTATGGTATAAGGGTTATTTTCTTTATCCGGAAGCATTAAAGCAAGGGCTCTGTGAGCCAAATGCCCGTGTCCTATCTCGCGTCTTCCCGTTCCTCTGTACGGACGGGCATCGCCGGTTGAAAAAGGTAAAAAATTATAGTGCAAAAGAAAATCCGATTTACTTTGGTCTAAAGGCCTGTCAACAGTTTGAACATCAAGCGGAGAGCCGAGTGTAACCGTTGATAAAGATTGTGTTTCGCCTATTGTAAAAATTGCCGAGCCGTGTGCTCCGGGTAAATAATCAATTACGCACCAAATAGGTCTTATTTCATCTAATTTTCTGCCGTCAAGACGTACTCTGTCATGCAAAATCAT
>CAZCPV010000195.1:0-5563 GCA_964500765.1 uncultured Draconibacterium sp. | reverse complement strand
TAATCAATATTCAATCCCCCTTAATATCCGTTTCTGAATTCTTCCGTTTGTTTAAATATTTCTTCAAGTATCGATTTTTCCGTTTCATCAAGTTCTTTTCCTCTTCTTTGCAGAACAAGTTCTGTTGTTTCAAAAACTTTCGGTAATTTGTATGTTGTAAAACCCGAAGCTCCGCCCCACGAAAACGAAGGAATAAAATTTCGCGGAAATCCGGAACCGAAAATATTGGCACTTACACCGACCGTTGTTCCGGTGTTAAACATCGTATTAATACCGCATTTTGAATGATCGCCCATAATTAAACCGCAAAATTGTAAGCCGGATTTTATAAATCCTTTCTTTTTATAGTTCCACAATTTTACTTCGGCATAATTATTTTTAAGATTGGAATTGTTGGTGTCGGCACCGATATTACACCATTCGCCGATTATCGAATTGCCCAAAAATCCGTCGTGTCCTTTGTTGGAATATCCCCAAATAACGCAATTATTTACTTCGCCGCCGACTTTTGAATACGGTCCTGCAGTTGTGGGGCCGTAAATTTTTGCCGATAATTTTATAACGGAATATTCGCACATTGCCAAAGAACCTTTTACAACCGTACCCGGCATTATTTCGGCATTTTTTCCTATATAAATATAGCCGTTATCCGGAATTAATGTTGCAAATTCAACTTTTGCTCCTTTTTCCAGGAATATATTTTCGGCTTGATTTGTTTGAACCGTATCGCTTAATTTCTGCGATTTTCTTCCTTTGGTAAGAAGTTTGAAATCGTTCTCAATTTCTTGACCGTTTAAAGAAAAAATATCCCAAGGAAATTTTATTTGTGAGAATGCTGCTTCGGAATAAACAATATCAAAATCGTCAAAATGTTTAAAATCAATTGTTTCAATTCTGAAATCTTTAAGTAAGGCAGCAACGGGCTCGTTATCTTTAACAAGTAGTTGCCCCGTTTCAAGTTTTTTTATTTCGGAAATAATTTCTTTGTTCGGCAAAACGGAACCGTTAATAAGATAATTTAATTTTTCGCTTTTAACGGGAAATTTTTTTCTTAAATAGTCCTGTGTCAGAAAAGAAACCTTTGTTTTTAACAAATATTCCCATTTTTCTTTAACAGTCAAAATTCCCACTCTCAAATCGGCAACCGGTCTTGTATATGTTAAAGGCAGCAAATCAGCTCTTTCGTTTCCGTCAAACAATATGATATTCATTTTTTTCATTTTTTTTTTTAATTATTTTAAATAATAAATTTCTTTACCGAAATAAAAAAAGCCCCGTAAAAATACCGGGGCTTTGAAAATAAGTTTTTAAAAAACTATTTTGTTTTCTTTTTATAACGTTGGTTAAATTTATCAACGCGACCTGCCGAATCGACAAATTTCATTTTTCCGGTATAAAACGGATGCGAACTGCTTGAAATTTCCATTTTAACTAAAGGATATTCTTTACCTTCAATTTTAATAGTTTCTTTTGTCGGAGCAGCTGATTTTGTAATCGTTATTTGGTCGTTTGACATATCTTTAAAAACAACTTCTCTGTAATTTTTCGGATGGATATCTTTTTTCATTTTTCTTGAATTTGTATTCTGTTCTTTTAATTTTCGGAGTGCAAAGATAAGTATCTTTATTAATAAGCAAAAAATATTTCGTTTTTTTTCGCTGAATAGCTACTTTTACGCAAAATATATTATCAAGCTATGATACAAAATTATAAGAAATCCATTCAAAATATTCATAATGAATTAAAACAATATTTGATTAATGCTAATCTGAAAGCTTTGATTATCGGTGTTTCGGGCGGTATTGACAGCGGATTGACAGCCGCTTTGGCTCGTCCGGTTTGCGATGAACTCGGCGTAAAATTGCATTGCCGAAGTATAACGATTTCAACAAATAAACCTGATGAAATTAACCGAGCACGATTAACAGGCGAAGCTTTCGGACACAGTTTTAAAGAAGTTAATCTTTCCGAAACTTTTAATAAAATAATATCGAATATCACTGAAGATTTTGAAAAAACGGATAAATCGGAGCACAGCTATAAAATCAGGCAAGGCAATGTGAAAGCCCGAATGCGAATGATGTATTTGTACGATTTGGCGGCAAAATATCGCGGAATGGTACTGTCAACCGATAATTATACCGAATTATTGCTCGGATTTTGGACTTTGCACGGTGATGTGGGCGATTACGGAATGATACAAAACCTTTGGAAAACAGAAGTTTATGCAGCGGCGGACTATTTGGTAAAAAACTTAAACGACACAAAACAAGCACAAGCCCTGCAAGCGTGTATTGATGCAGTACCTACCGACGGTTTGGGAATTACAAACAGCGATTTAGACCAAATAGGTGCTTCTTCCTATGCCGAAGTTGATGCTGTTTTAATTGCTTATCTGAAAAATCCGGATGATAAGAATATTTTAAATCATAAAGTAGTAAAACGAAAACTTGCATCCGAATTTAAACGTAATAATCCGTATAATATCCCGAGAGAAAAAATTACCGATGAACCGTATTATTAAAATTCTTTCAGAATTTCGTAAACTTTGTGAATCGGCAAGCCCATTACGTTAAAATAGCTGCCTGTTATTTCGGTAATACCGATATAACCGATCCATTCTTGTATGCCGTATGCTCCGGCTTTGTCAAAGGGTTTGTAATGTGTTATGTAATAATCAATTTCTTCCTTATCAAGTTTTTTGAATGTAACAAGGGTTTCATCAGTAAAAGAAATTTTCTTTTCGGCTGAACGGATTGATATGCCGGTTATTACTTTATGTTTTTTATCGGAAAGTGATTGTAAAATCTCAAAAGCATTTTCATAACTTTCCGGTTTCCCGAGAATTCTGTCACCGAGACAAACAACGGTGTCGGCTGTGATTAAAACGGTATCCGGTTTTATTTCTTCCGAATACGCATCGGCTTTTAATTCGGCAAGATAAAGAGCGGCATTTTTTCCGATTAATTTTTCGGGAACGGTTTCGTCAATTTTTTTGCCTGTAATAATTTTAAAATCAAAACCGGCATCTTTTAAAAGTTGACTTCTTCGCGGCGATGCGGAAGCGAGAAGTATTTTTTTATTTGTTTTAACCAGCATCAGTATAAGAAATTATAGTATGCAATTAAGGCGTACAGTACACCGAACAACATAATAACTTTTGAAATTGTACTTGCCGTATGCCAGTCTATTTTATTTTTCGCTTTAATTATTTTAAAAATGAGGAAAAATGAAGGCAGTGCAACAAATATTCCTAAATAAACAGCTGATATATAATCAATATTGATACAGTCAGAACAAGGATACATCAAATATTTGATATAAACGAAAATTAAAAGAGCAACTGTAACAAGCGTTAAAGAAATTGTTACGATTTTAGAAATTTTAATTCCTGCCGTAACAGGCATTGTTCTGCTGCCGTATGCTTTATCGCCTTCAAAATCTTCAACATCTTTAATAATTTCACGGTTTAAGGTTGTTATAAAAGCAAAAACCGAAAATCCCGTAATCCAAAAGAATACATCATTAAAATTATCTTTTAATTCCAACAGAGTGTCGAAATATTCTTTATTAAGCGGCGGTATTTCGTATAAAACGGTCATCATGGGAACCATTGCCGTAAGCAGGGCGACGATTATATTTCCGATAAGGAATTGTTTTTTATACGAAGTTGAATAAAACCACAATAAACCGGTGATAATTATATAAATATAAATGAGTTTCCAAAGATGAATTTGCCAAGAAATATAAAATCCGAGAATAATTGCCAGCGTGTTTAACACGATATGCAGGGTCATTACATGTCGTCGATTGATATGTTTTCCCACCACAACCGTTTCCGGACGATTTATTAAATCGGTTTTGGTATCGAAATAATCGTTGATAGCATAGCCGGCTGCCGCCAAAAAAACGGTCGTTAATACAAGCAGGAAAAAATTTAAATTGCTGAATTGCGATACATAGCCCCTTGATTCCAAAATTGGAAAAATAACGGCATAACGCATTAAATATTGCGTAAATACAATTATAAGAAGGTTTTTTATCCGTATTAATTTCAAAAAGTTCAGCATGATATTTCTTGTTTTATTTGCAAAAATATAAATTAAAATCAATATCGGTATAAATAAAATTTAGGTTTCCCGAAATATTTCAAAAGTATTCGACTTACTTTATATTTTTGCCGTATCTTTGCACCGCAGTCGGTTGTTCTGTCGCTGTTTTTTTTAACAGAGGAAAGTCCGGACAACACAGAGCATTGTACTTCCTGACGGAAGATACTCGCGAGGGTATGGTAACGAAGAAGAAAATAACCGCCCCGAACAAGTTTCGGAGCAAGGGTGAGAAGGTGAGGTAAGAGCTCACCGGTGTCGGCAGTGATGTCGGCAGCTGTTCGTCCTGCAAGTTGCAATCTCATGTATATCGGTGTTTTAGGGCTGCTCGTCCGATGCCGAGGGGTAGGGAGCGAAGATAAATGACAGATTAACACAGAATCCGGCTTACGTACCGACTGCTTTTTTTGTAAATCGTCTCTGTGAGGCGATACTGTAAGTCGTCTTTTCAAGGCGATACTGTAAGTCGTCTTTTTAAGGCGACATTGTAAATCGTCTTTTCAAAGCGATAATTGTGTGTAATCGTCTTTCTAAGGCGATAATTACAGACTAAATATTATTCATAAAAGAAAACCGATGTCTCGAAACAATAAACTTCATTATAAGAAAAAAGAATTTTATCGAAGGAATCTTCCTCATTATCAAAATTCCGGAGGATTATTTTTTGTTACTTATAATGTAAAGTCGGCATTAAAAATTTCTGAAATTAAATTTTTGAATGATTGGTTTGACAAAAGAATTGAGCTATTACCTTTTGAAAAGAAAATAAAATATTCCGATGAACTTGATGAAGAATACAGACGATATTTCGGAAAATATGATAAAATGCTGCACACCGGTAAACGTAATTGTTGGTTAAAAAATACCGAATGTGCAAAAATTGTTGCCGATTCATTGCATTTTTGGGACAATATCCGAATAGAACTTTATGCTTATTGTGTGATGCCGAATCATGTACATACGGTTTTTAAAGTTTTTGAAAAAGATGAAAACGGGAAAAAACTGTATTTGCAAGATATTACGGAATCCGTTAAAAAATTTTCGGCACGGGAATGTAATAAAATATTGGGAAGAAAAGGACAATTTTGGCAAAATGAAAGTTATGACAGATTAGTAAGAAGTCAAGACGAATTATTTCGTATTATTGCATATATTCTTGATAATCCTGTTAAAGCAGGTTTGTGTAAAAACAGAAAGGATTGGGAATTTTCTTATATTAAGGAAGCGTATAATGAATTTATATAAGATATTCCGGATTACGGAATTTGTTGTCTGTTAAAATTGGGTTGATAATGTTGCTCTGGGAGAGATGATATACAATATCGCCTCGGAGAGACGATTTACATTGCTTCGGGAGAGACGATTTACATCGCCTCAGGAGAGACGATTTACACTGCTTCGGGAGAGACGATTTACAAAAAATAAATTATGATAAAAATAAACGAATCACCGCG